>CAUGKA010000046.1 GCA_959599615.1 uncultured Collinsella sp.
CTGATGCGGCGCGCTGCGCGCCCCGCACAGGCTAAAGCCTTTAACGAACGGGACAGCACGCCGCATGGCGCACCATCCCGCATATAACATCCCCGATGTGACAAAGAGGCTGTCACTTTGTCACATTCCAATGCGCGCTACTTTTCGAGCCCGCACGGCATAACGTTAGCGCTGCCGCGGCGAGCCTCAGTCACGGCTGCAAAGAAGCGATAGCCGCCCGAGAAGTTAAAGCACTCAAAGCCATGCTGCGCCAAAATGCGGCAAGCAATGTAGCTGCGAATGCCGCTCTGGCAAATTACGTAGACCGGCTTGGCCCGGTCGAGCTCGCCCAGGCGATTGCGCAGATCATCGACGGGAATGTTTACGAAACCATCGATATGCCCGCGCTCATACTCCCCTTCCGTACGAACATCGAGCAGCTGCACGCTGCCATCGCGTGGCAAGTTGGGCTCATCCTCCCAATGCCACTGCGCCAGTATGCCGCGATTGAGGTTCTCGATCATAAAGCCCGCCATATTGACGGGATCCTTCGCCGATGAGTACGGCGGCGCGTATGCTAGGTCCAAATCCTTAAGCCTATCGCCGCGCATGCCTGCCTGGATGGCAGTCGCCAGAACGTCGATACGCTTGTCCACACCATCGATGCCCACGATTTGCGCACCCAGCAGGCGCAATCCCTGCTTCTCGAAGACAACCTTCATGGTCATGGGCGTTGCACCCGGATAATAACCCGCATGCGAACCGGGCGACAGGACCACGCTGTCGCAGTCAATTCCCGCCGCGCGTGCTGCCTTTTCGGATAGTCCCGTGCTTGCCGCCGTCAAGTCGAATACCTTGATAACCGATGAGCCCAACGATCCGCGGTAGCAGCTGTCCATGCCGGCTATGACATCGGCGACGACACGCCCCTGCTTGTTGGCGGGGCCGGCGAGCGAAATGACCGCGTCCTCGCCGGTCACCTGATGCGCGACCTGCACGGCATCGCCCACGGCATACACGTCGGCAGCAGAGGTCTCCATGCGGTCGTTGACCACAATAGCCCCCTTGATGCCCAGTTCGAGCCCCGCCTCTTGCGCCAGATGGCTCTCAGGTGCCACGCCAATGGCAAGCAGCACCATATCGGCTCCGATAGGGTCATCGCCCGCAACATGGGTGACAACGCGGCCATCAACTTCCTCAAAACCTGTCACATCGGCCTTGAGACGCAGATCGATACCGTGCTCACGCACCTCGGTATGCAAAAGGGTCGCCATGTCGTAATCCAGGTTGTTCATAAGCTGGACGGGACGCTGCAGAAGGGTCACCTGGAGCCCTAGCTCGCACAGATTCTCCGCCGTCTCGACGCCAATGAAGCCGCCGCCGATCACGACGGCACTGCTCGGTCGCCGCTCTCGAACATAGCTGTGAATACGCAGCGTGTCCTCAACGGTGCGTAGGCTAAAGATTTTATCCGAGTCGATGCCCGGCAACGCAGGGCGAATCGGCTTTGCACCCGGCGACAGAATGAGCTTGTCATACGTCTCGACAAATTCCTCGCCCGTCAGCATATTGCGAACCTCGACCGCATGCGAATCGGGATGGATGGCAAACACCTCGTGACTCGTCTTGACCGCAATGCGAAAGCGATCCCAAAAGCCTTTGGGAGACTGCAGCGTCAATGCGCTCTCTTCTTCTATCACGCCGCCAATGTAGTACGGAAGCCCACAGTTGGCATACGATACAAAACCCGTGCGCTCAAAGATGACAATTTGGGCCTGCTCGTCGAGTCTGCGCAAACGTGCCGCCGCCGATGCGCCGCCCGCGACGCCTCCAACGATAACCACCTTCATAGCCAACGCACCACCTTTCCCGTGTAGCCGCTTATGCCGCCGATATTCTTGACACTGCCATACCCAGAACGCTTAAGAAAACTCACAGCTTGGTTGCTTCGCGCACCGCTCAGGCAATGCACGAAAAGCTGCGTGCCCTTTCGACGTATACCCATGATGCTACCCCGAAGCAGAAAAAAAGAGTCGCTGTTTCCAGCGACTCCCCTTCAGTTGTCTGTCCCACGGACTTACTGTTCGCTCTTAGCAAGCGCCTGATCGATCAGCTTGTTGAGCGCCTCTCGCTGCTCGGCGGAGTTGATGCCGCCCATGATCGGCTCTCCCACAATGTTACCGTTCTGGTCGATCACGTACGTGGTCGGGAACGAGTACAGGTTGGAGGTGAACTTGCCGGCCTCACTGTCCGACTTAAACCAGATGTTCTTATACGTCACGCCCTTCTTGGAAAGCACGTCCTTAGCATCGGCCACCTCGTCTTTGTTGCCATCGAGCGTAAAGGAATTAACGCCCACGACCTGGCCGCCCTTCTCGGCAAGCTCCTTGTTGAGCTTCTCCAGATCGCCCAGCTCTCCCACGCACGGCTTGCAGGTGGTAAACCAGAAGTTCATGACGGTGACCTTGTTCTTGGAGAACAGCTCGTCGCTGTTTACATCGTTGCCGTCCAAGTCCTTGCCCTTAAAGCTGGGGAACTTCGTCTCCCCGCTCTCGCCGTTGGTCATGCCTGCGGTCGAGGCATCGACGCTCTCCCCCTCGCCGGGCGTGCTGCCGCATCCGGGAAACTCCTTCTCCAGCGCCATGAGCTTATCCTCGATCTCCTTGACCTGCTGCGCGCCGGCCTTAAGCGTCTTAAGCTCGTCAGCCGTAAACTGATCCTTGGCGCCCTCGATGGTATCGAGCAAGAAGTCACCGTAGTTCTTGCCGTCCTCAATCATGGGGGTGTCTTTGTTGGCCGCAAGGAACACCTTTTCCCATAGGGCGTTATCGCTCGCAAAGATCTCGTTTTCCTTTTGCAGCAGCTGCTGATACAGCTCGGCCGCCTCCTCGGCACTCGACGGCTTTTGCGCTATGAGCTCGGCAATCTGCGCATCGCCGCTCGTAGCATCCTTCGCGTCGCCCTTGGGGGCAGAGCACGCCGCGAGAGTCAGCGCCAGCACGGGCAGCATCAACAGAGCCGCAATTTTTGACAGTTTCATGGTTCCTCCGTTTATATCGAAACTTATATAGGTACCTATTTGTTTTCGCAGGCTTGCGTGGACTGCGCGGGTTTGTCGCCCGTCACACCCAGCCCATAGCGAAAGCTAATAGCATCGACGGGGCACGCGCCCACGCATTTGCCGCAACGAATGCACTCGGCATGGTTGGGCGTACGCGTAACGTCCACGTCCATTTGACACACCCTGGCGCACTTGCCGCACGAGACGCATTTACAATGATCGACCTGAATCCCCAGCAACGACACCTTGTTCATGAGTGCATAAAATGCGCCGAGGGGGCAAATCCATTTACAGAAGGGGCGGTAGAACAGCACGCTCAGCACCGCAACCGCAATGAGGATCGCGAGCTTCCAGGTAAAGAGCTTTCCCAGCGCGGAACGGATTCCCGTATTCATGATGGACAGCGGAATCGCGCCCTCGAGCACGCCTTGCGGACAGATGTACTTGCAAAAGAACGGGTCGCCCATACCCACATCGTTAACCACCAAGACAGGCAACAACACCACGGCAAACAGCAGCACGGCGTACTTGATGTACGTGAGCGGCTTGAGCTTTTTCGTCGAAAGCTTTTTGCTGGGAATCTTATGCAGGAGCTCTTGCAGCCATCCAAACGGGCACAAAAAGCCGCATACAAAGCGCCCCAACAGCACGCCGATCAAAATGAGCGTTCCGGTCACGTAATACGAGAAGCTAAACTTAGACGATCCCACCACCGACTGAAACGACCCGATGGGACACGCACCCGAAGCCGCCGGGCACGAGTAGCAGTTGAGTCCCGGTACGCAGACAGCTTTGCCCGCTCCCTGGTAGATGCCTCCCTTGGCAAAATTAGGCAGGTGAATGTTGGTCGCAAGCGTCGCCGCTGCCTGAATCAATCCGCGAAATCGCGCCAAAAGATGCGATACGGTATTTTTTCTTTTAACCAATTCCGATACACTCCAAGCACAGCCTGATTGCCTTGGCCAGCACGGCATCTGCCTCGCCGCGCATAATGCCAAAGCCAACCATGGCTACCCCAACGATCAGCAAAGCCACCTGCGCCACAGGCTTAATCGCTTTGAACAATCTGACCACTCCTTTCGTTTCGCGACCCATTGGACCATACCGACTATAAAATCCGTGTTAAGCGCGAATGACTATGCAAGGAGAACGTTATGCGCATCTTGGTCGTCGAGGACGAGCGGGCGCTGTGCGATGCAATCGCACGCAGCCTGCGCAACTTGGCCTATAGCGTCGACTGCTGCTACGACGGGCAGCAGGCCCTCGATCTGCTCGATATCGAGACCTTCGATCTTGTCGTGCTCGACCTTAATCTCCCCCACGTCGACGGCATGACCGTACTCAGGCAGCTCAGAATTACCGATTGCGAGACCAAGGTGCTCGTGCTGTCGGCCCGCGGCGAGGTCGCCGACAAGGTAGCGGGGCTCGATGCAGGCGCCAACGACTACCTCACCAAGCCGTTCCATCTTGACGAGCTGGCGGCACGTATCCGCAGCCTCACGCTCAGGCGCTTTACGCAAAGCGATGTTGTCCTGACCTGCGGATCGCTGAACTTTGACACCAAGGCGCGCGTCGCCTCCGTGAGCAACGAGGCCCTATCCCTCACACGCAAGGAGACCGGCATCTTGGAGTACCTGATGCTTAACCAGGGACGACCGGTGAGCCAAGAGGAGCTCATCGACCACGTATGGGATAGCAGTGTCAACAGCTTTAGCAACGCGACCCGCGTGCACATCTCGTCACTGCGCAAAAAGCTGCGCGGCGCGTTGGGGCACGACCCCATCCGTAACCGAATCGGCGAGGGCTACGTTATGGAGGACGGCGAATGAAGCGACTGTCCCTGCAATGGCGCATCACGTTGATGACAGCTCTGCTGATATGTTTGACCTGCGTACTTATTAATTGCCTGGTTGGCTACTCCGGCATGCGCTACATGGACTCAATCGGTACTGAAATGTCGGAGCATAGCAAGGCGGAGGCGGCCTCGCCCAACTCGTTCGACCCGACGAGCAAGGAGCTCGACGACGATCTGACCATCGTCGTGAGCGACGCCCAAGAATCGTTTGGCGCGACGAGCTGGTACATAACCGCAGCGGTGACGCTACTCGGTGGCGTGCTGGCCTACTTTGTGAGCGGGCATGCGTTGCAGCCGTTGCGCTCCTTTGCGGCACAAGTCGAGAGCGTGCGGCCCGATAACCTCGCCGACACAAAGATCAGCGAGGATGTGCCCTCTGAGCTTAGGCGTTGCAGCGCGTCGTTTAACGACATGATTGCCCGCCTTGACGAGGGATTTTCCGCGCAAAGACAGTTTACGGGCAATGCAGCGCACGAGCTGCGCACGCCCCTCGCGCTTATGCAGGCCCAGGTTGAGCTGTTTTGCGCCGAGCACCCCGACGCCGACGCCGATACAGCAAGCCTGCTCAGTTTGATGCAAGAGCAGACCGAGCGAATGACGCGTATGACAAAAACTCTGCTCGAGATGAGTGAGCTACGCGGCGTTTCCTGCAACGACGCGATTGAGTTGGCACCGATGATCGAGGAAGTGCTCACCGACCTGGCGCCCCTTGCCGAGCAAAGGGGCATCACGCTCGCAAGCGAGGGCGACGCGCAAACGATCGGCAGCGACACGCTGATCTATCGGCTGCTGTTCAACTTGGCCGAAAACGCCATTCGCTACAGCACGCCCAACTCGACCGTGCGAATCAGCGCCCGCGTCGAGGGCGACCGTGTACTGCTACGGGTGCGCGACCAGGGGCCAGGCATTCCCGAGCAATACCAGACGAGCATCTTTCAACCCTTCTTCCGCGTCGACAAATCGCGCAGCAGGGCATACGGCGGCGTGGGGCTGGGACTTGCGCTGGTCTGGGAGATTGCCGCGCTCCACGGCGGCTCCATCGAGGTCGAAGAGAGCTCGGAGCGCGGAACGACCATGCTCGTAACCCTTCCCGCTCGCGCGCTCGGCTCATCAAAATAACGAACGGGACGGCACGCCGTGTCGCGCACCGTCCCGCACATAACATCTGTGATGTGACAAAGGGACTGCCCCTTTGTCACATCTGCTAGTTCTCGTCGCCCACCAGCTGAGTTAGCTTACTCCCACTCCACCGTACCGACGGGCTTGGGCGTGAGGTCGTAGCATACGCGGCAGATACCGGGGACCTCGGCGGTGACGCGGGCGGTAATGCGCTTGAGCAACGCCCAGTCGAGCTCGGGAACCTCGGCAGTCATGACATCGACGGTGTTGATGCAGCGGATGATGCAGGGCCAGTCGTAGGCGCGCTTGCCCTCGCGCACGCCGGTGGCGCGGAAGTCGGGTACCACGGCAAAGTACTGCCAGATGGTCAGACCAGCCTTATCGATCTCTTCGCGCACGATAGCATCGGCCTCGCGCAGCGCCTCGAGACGGTCGCGGGTGATGGCGCCAAGGCAGCGGACGCCCAGACCAGGACCGGGGAACGGCTGACGCTCAACCATGTTCTCGGGCAGGCCGAGCTCGCGGCCCACGACGCGCACCTCGTCCTTGTACAGCAGCTTAACGGGCTCGCAGAGCTCAAATTGCAGATCCTCGGGCAGACCGCCAACGTTGTGGTGGGCTTTCACGCCGTCCTGCGACTCCAGAATGTCGGGATAGATGGTACCCTGGGCGAGGAAGCTGACCTCGTCGCCAACCTTGCGGGCCTCCTCCTCGAACACGCGAATGAACTCGGCGCCGATAATCTTACGCTTGGCCTCGGGCTCCTCGACGTCCACGAGCTTGTCCAGGAAGCGGTCGGTAGCGTCAACGTAAACCAGGTTGGCATCCATCTGATTTTTGAAGACGTCGACGACCTGCTCGCTCTCGCCCTTGCGCATCAGGCCGTGGTTCACATGCACGCAGATGAGTTGCTTGCCGATAGCCTTGATGAGCAGCGCCGCGACAACAGAGCTGTCAACGCCACCGGAAAGGGCCAGCAGGACCTTCTTGTCGCCGATCTGCTCGCGGATTGCAGTGACCTGCTCGTCAATGAACGCCTGGGCAAGTTCGGGAGTGGTGATACGCACCATATCGTCGGGACGCTTGTTGGGATCCATGCAGAGCTCCTTTTCGGTTCGATGGAACGCGCCGCGCATATGCAAACGCGCTGTCATATGCCCTCATTATATGCAGAGCGAGGTGCGTTTCCCATCGCTGCAACGGAGCTTTTTGCAGGGGCGGCATTTTTTCCTAATGTCGAGGTCAGCTAGGCTTCGGTAGCCACCTTGGGAGCATCGCCAATAGACTCTTCCTTTATACGTTCGGCATAATCGTAGGCGATACCCACAAATTCCAGTCCCGAGCAACAGGAGTACAATTGCTGCTAGTGTTGCCACCTGATGGGAGATGGAAGATGGACTGCGATGGTTACCCGCGCATTCCCATGCCGTTGATGTGCACCGCCTTTGTGCCGGGGCAGATTGACGCTGCGGTTGCAGACATTTCCGACCCCGATTCACGCACCATCGCCACAGCAGAAGCGCTGTACTTTCGCGGACAGGCCACCCTCGCTGCCAAGACGGCGCGCCCCTATCTTGACGCCACCGACCCCGCACTACGCTATTCCGCATGCTTTATCTGCGGATACGCCAGCCTGTCGCTCAACCGTATCACCGACGCCCGCCGGTGCCTTACGGGCATCCTCGATACGCCAACTGACGAGGAATCGCCCGCCGCTCACGCCACGCATATCCTGTTCGCCTCGGCCGCGAGTGTCCTGCTGCACTTGCCTTCCCCGTATTCTGCCGAAGAGTTTTATCCACTTGCGGCACATCTGCCCGAAGGCCTGCGCCTGTTCGCCAGCTACGTGATGGCGCACGCGTTGTATCTGCGCGGCGAATACGGCCGTAGCTTGGGCATGGCGGAAAACGCCCTGATTATGAAACAGGGAAGCTACCCCATCTCGGAGCTATTCCTGCACTTGTCGGCTTCGATGGCTTGTATGAGTCTCAAAGACGTCGACGCCGCAAAAGCGCACTTTGGCGCTGTTTGGGACATTGCGCGCCCCGACGGCCTTATCGAACTCATCGGCGAACACCATGGCCTTTTGCAGGGACTCATCGAGGCATGCCTAAAATCGCAATACCCTGACGATTTCGCACGCATCATCGAGATTACGTATCGATTCAGCTACGGCTGGCGGCGCATCCACAACCCCGATTCGGGCGAAGACGTGGCCGACGATCTAACGACCACGGAATTCACCATGGCCATGCTCGCCTGTCGCGGGTGGACCAACGCCGAAATCGCACGCCATATGGGAGTATCGCCGGGCACCGTCAAAAACCGCCTATCCGGCGTATACGCAAAGCTTGGCATCGGCACACGCGCCGAGCTGGCCGCGCATATGTTGCGTTAGCGACCGGGCTGCCAAGCGCATCGAACGCGTTCCGGAACCCGGCGCTTCGCTCGATCAATTTGGACATTTTGACCCTTGAACGGCACTACCGCCACGGGGCGCCTTCTCGCAAAATTGGATTATTTCCTCCGATATTTGCGGGATGGGAGCCCAAAATGCTTGATCGCCGTTCGTTACTTGTCGCCGGAGCGTCCTCGTTAGCGAGCATTATGTTGCCGCGCGTGCCGGGAAGCGAAAATGCCTTCCTGCTGCCGTTCACGCCCACCGCGGCCTATGCCGACGAAGAAGACCCCTTCAAGGTCTTGGTGCTCTCGCGCACCATGTTTGGCGTGGTGGTAGTCGATGTCGCTCATAAGAAGAATCCCATCGCAGGTGCCCAGGTCACGCTCACATCGCGCTATGCCGCAGGCAAGCAGCTCACCGCCACCACCGATGACGAAGGCACGGCCATCTTTGAGGTCGCGCCGCTTTCGGAAGGCTACGTGGACGAGGCAACGCTCCTCGACGCGTACGACTTTAACGGCGGCATCTCTATTAGCATGGCGGGGTACCGCGATGTTGAGATTCCCCTCGCGCGCGTCCAAGGCGGCACCGCCATTACCGCGCCCACGCGTCCGCTTTCCGACGGCGAGCCGTACTTCCGCCAGCTCACATTCGACGAATGGGACATCCAGTACGCCGACGCTACGTTCATGGCATTGCCGAAGGACGACACGGCAAACGACCAACCCGACACGCACACCTTTACCGTGCAGGCACATTTGCCACAGGGTGGGCAGGCAACGCTGCGCATTAACAAAGTGACGCCTGCCGCGGGCAGCTCGCCCGAAACCGTCACGCAGATTGGCCAAGTCAAGGCCAGCGCATCGGGTTCGGATAATCTGGCAACGTTCACGCTTGAAGACACGTTCCTCGATGCAGCTTCGGGCCTTCTGGAGGAAGGATGCAAGCTGCGCTTTGTGCTCGATTACCAGAGCAAAACCTACACGCTCTCCTCCCCCATGGCCGTTGTCACCGCGCCGGCGGCAAAGGCGGAATCCGGATCGACCACTATCGTCCCCACCACCATGGACCAAGAGATCACTCCGTTTGATTTCCCCGCGGCGTTTCCCGGCATCGGTGGTAATAAGTTCACGTGTTGGATGCCCACATTTCCGATCCTCTTCGATTTCTCGTTTGCCGGATACGTGCTGTTTGGCGGAGGATACAAACCAGCCAGCTATATGAACGATTCGGGCAACCCTGATCCGGAATACTGGAAGAAATCGCCGCGCGAGTCGGGTGCCAAGCAGGCAAACCGCTACCTCGACGAGATGGAGGGGAAGTGGAATCAGTACAAGAGCATGAGTGCCGGTTCGGGTACCGATCCAAGAAACACCAAGCTCCTTCGCCACCATTGCACGCTGCTGTTCACGATGGATATCGCCACACAGCTGTACGGCTCGCTCGCCTACGACTGGGTGGGCAAAACCTGGGGTGACAACAACGATCCTGCATATGGCAATATTAAGGCCCTCTTCCAGATAAGAACCGACCTCAACTGGACCGAACAGTTTACCCTAGGACCGGTACCGTTTTTCCTAAACGTCAACCCCTGGGTGCTGGCAAAACTGGCGCTCGCCGTAGGTGCCCACACGCACGGCAGCGGCGCGGCGTTTTTTAAAAACATTTCGCTCGATTGGTCAAACACGTCGGGCTCGTTCACCATCCAGATCGGGCTTGCCGTTACCTTTGGAGCCGGCGTTGCGGGCGTCGCCTCGTCTGCCGTGCGCGGCGCCGCATCCCTCACGCTGTTCATTGGGTACGAGAAGGCAGATGGACACCAGCTTCCACGACTGCGCGTAGGTGCAGACGTCGATGTCGATGTGATACTCCAGTTTGTAATGTTCAAGTGGACTACCAAGGCTTGGTCGGGGTCGTGGCCCACGCTCGCCGATTCGTGGAATATGTCGGTGAACAATGGCGACCAGTATGTGCTCCAGCGCTCTGAGCTCGCATTGGGTGGAGATACGCCTTACACGTTGGACGCCCGCTTCGGCACGCCCGGCAACATCGAGGCGGGCGGTGTGCCGCAATTTATCGCATCGGCCACCATTGTCACCAACGCCGAGTTGCTCGCACGCGCCGAGGTTAAGGCAACTGCCGTAAACGCCGCGCCTGTCGTGCGCGATTGGAATCAAGCGGTTACGCGCATTGAGCTCGAGGTGGATGCGGAGAGCGACGACACGGGACGGGTCGAGCATTTCGTCCATGCACTGGTAGAGAACGACGAAAACGCCGCGCCGATGTATGAGTACGCCTACATCGGTCAGGCAACGAACGCCGTTGCGGACCCGAACGCCAATTCTGCCGGCGTGTCGGAGGACGAGCGTGGCGGCATCAAGCCCTCGAGCGACAACGTGCTGTTTTCCGGCGTGCTCAGCGAAGCCCACATGAAGCTAACGATGATTGCCGGCGTAGAATGCCTGTTCCGTATCGCCTCGGTGCGCTACGGCGACAATGGCCGCTCGCGCCTGGTGGTGCACACAAAGGCAAACGGCACGTGGTCCGCTCCCACGCCCGTGGACTTTCCCCTTGGGTTTGGCGAGGGCGACGTGGAGCGCGACGGCATATTCGATTACGACTTCGACGTGGTGGAATATACGGACGGAAGAGGAAACCAGGACGCCTACGTGCTGCTGGTCTCGGGCGAGCGCCCCGCCGGCGACAACACCCTTTTCGATACGGCAAGCACATCCGGCATACTGTCCGTTGTGCGCCTGCGCATAAGCAACGACGGAGTTCGCGTGATATCGCACACGTCGTGGCGCAGCATCTCGCGCGGCCGCCTTCAGGAGGATGGCTACCATTGCCTGCAGTGCCCGCGCATCACGGTAGGCAAGACGCTGGTCGACGGACGCCTGTCGGGTGCCTACCTCCACCGCCGCGGAACCACCGCAGAGAAGGTGCTCGGCAGCGAGGCCGAGGTTGCGCTGGAATGCTTTACCCTGTGGTCGGATGATTTGGGCGACAGCCTGACGTTCCGCCAAGTTCTTCGCTTTCCGCAGGCACCGTCGAGTATCGAGCTGAGCGAGCCCGAGAATATCAACGGCAAAATGGTGGTGCCCGTTGCGTACGAGACCGCAGACGGTTGCGGCTGCGCATCGTACGCCGTGATCGGCCAGTCCATTGCGGGCTGGGGCGTTATGCCACCAGACGCCACGGTGCCCCATGCGGTGCCGTGGCCACAACATTCGGGCTTTTTGGCCACCGTCAACGAGCAGTTGCAGCATATTACTTGGACGCGAGGCGCATCGGCATTTGCAACGCAGCCCGTGGGTGCCGCAGGCTGTGGCCCGGCATCGTTTAGCGTAAGCAACAACGGCAGGTGCGCGCTCTATGTAGAGAACACCGATGGCAAGGTGGGGCAAACCTACGACGAAGAAGGCAACCCGGTAGCGGTGATGGGCAAGCACTTCCGCATCTTCGCCAGCACCTTGGCTGGCGATCTGTTCACGGAACCGTTCGTGATGTGCGAGCTGGACCATCCCGTCGATCAGATAACGACATTTTTGACGTCGGGAGGCATGCTCTCCACGCTCGCCACGCACATTGTGAGCGCGGAGAAGAGCGAGGCAGAGCTGCACGGCATCGAAGTGCCCTTGGTGGCGTGTGCCACTCCGACGGGCGCGGTCGCTACCTCGGGCGCGGTGGTGCCCGGAGCAGCAGGCGAATCCTTCATGGTCACGGTGCGAAACGACGGCAACACCCTGCTGACCGCCGGCACGATCGATCTGTACCGAGAGGGCTCCAGCCAGCCGTTCTCCAGCGCATCCATCGGGTTCGGAGCGAACGCACGCATGGCTTCGATCTACGACCCAGAGCTTGCCGAGGACGCTTCGGCCAACGACATGGCACGCGTGAAATACGCGCTCGAGACGTTGGGCACACGTTTTGCAACGCACCCGCTGGTAGCCGACAACGGCAACGCCGTGCTGGCACCGGGTTGCACGGCACAGTTCCGCATGAGCTTTGCCATCCCGGAGAGCTGGGGCGACGAAGTGGGCAAACGCGTAACGCTGTATGCGAAGGCACGTGACCTGGTGGCGCTCGATCCCGTAACGCTCGAGGAAATTCGACCGGGCGCAAACTCGACACTGGGTGCCGTACTGCACGAGCTTCATGTGCCCGATGCGGCATGCGAACGCTCAGAAGTTCAGGTCGGCGTCTGCGACAGCGCGGATACGACAGGACTTCACGACGCCCCGATGACAGCAGACGGCGACGGTGGCTCGAGTGGCGGCGGTGCTGACGAGGGCGGCGGCTCCGGCGGAAGCAGCTCCGGCAGCGGCAAGGACCACGGCAATAACAAGTGCTCCGGAAAAGCGGGCGCACTTGCGGGCACGGGCGATGTCAACGCTCCCCTTACGGCAGCCGCTGCAGCACTCGCCGCGGCAGGCGCCGGCCTCGTCGCCTACAGCGCCCGCCGCACGGCGCTCGAAAAAGACACCGCCAATGAGGTCAATTCGGATAGGCCTCGCTAGCTCCTACTTACTTTTGTGAGAGACGCCGACTCGGCTCATCGAACATCAAAATGGGCTGGTTCTGAATACCCAGAGCCAGCCCATTACGTATTAGATGTCGCCAGCGGAGTC
>CAUGKA010000047.1 GCA_959599615.1 uncultured Collinsella sp.
GCATAGCGGGTGGTTTCTGATGCGGCGCGCTGCGCGCCCCGCACAGGCTAAAGCCCGTAAAATGAAAGGGCGCAGACCTTATGGTCGCGCCCTTGAAATTGAACGTCAGATTGCCGCGTGTACGGGTTTGCGGCGTCGGGCCGTTACGCGGTTTGGTAAAACCGCGTAACAAATTACGCGAGCTTTGCGCCGACGATCTTTGCCGCGGCAGGCTTATCAAAGTTACCGCCGGTGGCCTTGCCGAGTGCTCCCATGACCTGGCCCATCTGCTTCTTGGACGTGGCGCCCAGCTCGGCGATGACCTGCTCGATCAGAGCCTCGAGCTCCTCGCCCGAAACCTGTGCGGGCAGCAGGCTCTCCAGAATCTTGACCTGCTCGGTCAGGTTGTCGGTACGGTCTTGGTCGGTACCGGCCTTAATGGACATCTCCAGCGTCTCGCTCGTCTGCTTAATCAGACGCTTGATCATGCTGTTGACGTCTTCCTCGGTCACGTCGCGGCGCTCGTTAACCTCGATATTCTTCACCTCGGCCTTGACCTGGCGAATGATGGACAGGCGAACCTTGTCCTTAGCCTTCATGGCGGCGATCATTTCCTTCTGCAGCTCTTCGTTGGTCATCTGCAAATCCTCCTCAATAGTGCGGGCGGCACTCGCACGGGCACCGCCCCATGATTACTCAGTCGTCGACGAATTGTCAGTCGAACTCTTGGTGACACCCTTCAGGCTGACGTTGTACGGCACGTCCTTGGGCATGGGATTGACGGTGATGTCGGCATCCTTCTTGTACTGCTCCAGCCACTCGCTGTACGCGGTGCTGGCCGCCTGCGTCTTCACCACGTTGGAGACATACTTCTTGATGTCCTTGGGCACCTGTTTAATGTCATCGACTTGATTATCGACATGGAAGTAGTCGGTGCACTTGATGATGTGGTAGCCATAGGTCGACTCGATGACTTCGCTCACGTCGCCCTTGTTGAGCCCCTCGAGCGCCGCCTGGTAGCTGTCGACAAAGGTGGTGAGCTTATCCCAGCCCACATCGCCCTTCTTCTCCTTGGAACCGGTGTCCTCGGAGTACTGCTCAACGGCGTCCTCAAAGCTCAGCTCACCGGAGTTGATCTTGTCCAGGCACTCCTGCGCCTTGGCCTTGGCGGCAGCCTTGTCCTCGTCGGAAGCGTCGGAATCAACCTTGATCAGGATGTTCGACGAGCGGCGGGCGTCGTTGTAGCTGGACAGGTTTTCGTTGATGTAATCGACGATCTCGCTGTCCTTGGGCTTGCTCGTGGGCGCGACGGCATCCTTGAGTTTCTGCTGCGCCAGACTCTCCTTGAGCGAATCCTTGTAGGTATCCTCGGTATAGCCGTAGGTCTTGAGGGTCTTCTTAAAGGCTTTGGCGCCGCCGGCACTCTTACAGGCGTCCTTCCAGGCCTTCTCGACCTCCTCGTCCGACACCGTCACGCCGTTCTCCTTCTGTGCCTGTTGAAGCAGAATCTGCTGCGTGTAGGAGTCGATGAGTTGCTTGCGGTACTTCTTGGGCGTGAGGTCGTTGTCGACCAGATACTGCGCCCAGTCCTTGTCCTTGGTGTAGCCGTAGGACGTGCGCATGCTCATGATCTGCTTGGTCACGGTGTCCTCGGTGAGGTTGGTGCCGTTGATGGTGGCGGCAACACCGCCGGTCAGCTTGTAGCCCGAGGTATCCTCTGCCTGCGACATGAGACCGGAGCACGCCATGGCCGAGATGGAAAGCAGCATTGCCAGCACGCCGATAACCACCAGGACGATCTTGACGGTCTTAGACACGTACGTCTTGCGCTGCTTCTTACGAGAGCTGGAGGCGGCGCGAGCCTGCTGCTCGGGCGTCGGCGCGGCCTCAGAGTTCTTTTTCTTGTTTGCCATAGTTGGCCTTTCGCATCACGAATCGAACAAACGCCATTGTGTCACAACGCGGCCCCCGCGACAAAGGGGGCAACCCTGGCACTTGGGGACGTTCCTTTTCTGCCGACAGTTAGGGACTGTCCCCAAGTGCTGGCTTTAAAAGTGACGGCGGATGGCGTCGACCATGCCCTGGGGCGTGGTCTGGCCGAGCACGTCGGCTGCGGCATCGGCGTTCATAAAGATATTCATAAGCGCCTGCAGGGCCTCGACCTGGCCGCCCGGCTCGGCAATGCCCAGATTGATGACGATCTGCGCCGGCACGGGGGCGCCCATGCCCGCCATGGCATTGAACGTCACGGGAGCGGCGGGCTTCACCACCGCGATATAGGGCCTAGCCACAAACCCCGGATCGGTATGCGGGATGGCGATATTTGCCGCCGGCATGGCAAGACCCGTGGGATAGGCATCCTCGCGCGTGCGAACGGCGTCAAGCCAACCGTCGGCAATGTAGCCGCGCGGAGCAAGTTCACTCTCGAGCTGCGCAAACACCTCATCCGGCGTCGCACACTCCCAATCAAAAAACACCAGCTCAGGCGTAAACAGCGCCTCGTTATCCGCCATACCGTCCTCCAAAGTTGCATGAGGGCCACAATGCTCAATATGATAGCGAAACGGAGTATGCAAGGTTAGCCGAGGATCCCGATGAGCTCGAGTGCGCGCGCGGGCGTCAGGCATACCTCGGGCATCACCTCCAACATGCGTCGGTCGCTCGTGACAACATAGTCGACATCCGCCGTATCGCCCGATGCAATGATGAGATTGTCCTCGAGGTCAGGCATACGCTTGCCGAGCATGCGCGCCATCTCGCACTCCGCCAACGAAAGCGGAGAGGCCGTTGCCACCTGCATCATATGCTCGATACAGGCCCACGCAGCCGGAATGAACGACGCGTTATCCCCATTCACGTTCCGCCGAGCGAGACGCCGAGGCAAGATATAGAACAGGTCCTTTGCCGTCGTTGGCGCGTACAGAAGGTCGATCTTTCCCGCTTCGGCCAGCTCAACCAATCTCGTCGCTTCGCCAAACGCTCCCTCTTGCAGGTAATAATCGAGCCAAACGTTCGTGTCTACCAAGAGTCGTTTCGCCGCAATCATCGGCAATTCACCTCTATGTCGGCAATCATCGCATCATACATATCATCGCGTACGGCATCCCAGTCTTCCGCCGATGATTCGCCTGGCGCAAAATCCGACGCGCTCAATCCCAACGAGGAAAAAGCCAGGCCACACCCCTGCTCGGCAAGACTCTTCGCACGAGACGTCTCGCACCCATCCGTCACCATAAATCCCGGCAACGTTTGATGTTCGGCAAGATAGGTCCAAAGCGCACGAATGGCGTCACTCGGCCCCAACCCATTACGAGTCAGGACCGCATCGCCACCGGCCTTGAGCATAGGGTCGATTCGCGTGTTGAGCTGCACCGTTGCTGTACCCATAGTGGCTCCTCTCTACTTGCTAGCAGTATAGCAAACAGAGCAGACCGCACAAAAGGGCCCCGCCCGCTCGCGGACGAGGCCCTGTCAGATTTTCTAGATCGTTTACGTCCCAAAGAACGCTCAATGAACGCTCTACACACGACTAACGTGCCGGGTCAATTGCCACCTTGCCGCTCTCCAGCACGTGGACGCGGCCGTCGGCGAGCATTTGCACGACCTCGGGATACAGCACGTGCTCAATCGCGTGGATGTGCTCCTCGAGCGTGTCGACATCCCAGCCCTCCTCAACAGCCAGCGCGCGCTGGGCGATGATGGGGCCGTTATCGTAGATCTCGTTGGCAAAATGCACGGTCACACCGGTCACCTTGACGCCGCGCGCAAAGGCATCGTCGATCGCATGCGCGCCGGTAAAGCTCGGCAGCAGCGCCGGATGCAAATTGACCACGCGATTGGGAAACGCCGCCAGCAGCGGCGTGTGCACCATGCGCATGTAGCCGGCCATGACCACATACTCGCAACCGCGCTCGAGCAGCTCGTGCGCGATGATCTCGTCAGCCGCGATGGGGTCGGCATAGACATCCTTGGACAGCGTGAGTGTCTGGATGCCCGCACGCTCCGCACGCTGCAGGCCCTTGGCCGAAGGACGGCTCGAGACCACAAGCTCAATCGAAGCATTGAGTTTGCCGGCGGCGATCAGATCGATCAGCGCCTGCAGGTTGGTACCCGAACCGCTGATGAGCACACCGATCTTGAGCGGCTCTGCCGTATCGGTGCCGGTCGGACGGGTGTAGGGCACAAAGCCCAGGCCCTCACTAGCAGCCATCTGATCGTTATCGCTCATCGGAGTACACGACCTTACCGGAACCCTCGACGCACTCGCCCACGCGGAACGGCTTCTCGCCCAGCGCGACCAGGGCCTCGGTAACCGCGGCCTCGTCCTCGGAGGCGACGATCAGGCACAGGCCAACGCCCATGTTGAAGGTCTTGCATGCCTCGTTGGGCACGAGCTCGGCCTGGCGCGACACGTAGGTGATGACGGGCGGAACGTCCCAGCCCATCTCGGCGCCGTTGCGGGTGACCACGGCGTCGACGTCGTCGGCGAGCGCGCGGTTGAGGTTCTCGGTAATACCGCCGCCAGTGATGTGGGCGATGGCGTGCACGTTGGCGCCGCCGCGCAGCAGCTCCAGAATCGGCTTGACGTAGATGCGCGTGGGAGCCAGCAGGGCGTCAGCGAGCGATGCGCCGCCGAGCTCCTCGAGCGGACGGCTCAGCTCCTCGGCCTTAGCGGCGGCCTCGGGCGTGCCCGGCTTAATGCCGTCGACGCCAATGACCTTACGCACGAGCGAGTAGCCGTTGGAGTGCACGCCGGTGGAAGGCAGGCCCAGAATCACGTCGCCGGGGCGGACGTTCGCGGGATCGAGCATCTTGGGACGGTCGACGACGCCCACGGTAAAGCCGGCGAGGTCGTAATCGGCGGGGGCCATAACGCCCGGGTGCTCGGCCATCTCGCCACCCACGAGCGCGCAGCCCGCGAGCTTGCAGCCGTCGGCCACGCCCTTGATGATCTTTGCCATGTGCTCGGCCTCGATGTGGCCGATGGCGACGTAGTCCAAGAAGAACAGCGGCTCGGCGCCCGAAGCCAAAATGTCATTGACGCACATGGCGACCAGGTCCTGGCCCACCGTCTCGTGACGGTCCATGATCTGGGCGAGCACGAGCTTGGTGCCCACGCCGTCGGTGCCGCTGATCAAGATCGGGTCTTCCATATCCTTGAGCGCGGCGGCCGAGAACAGGCCACCAAAGCCACCGATGCCGCCGATGACCTCGGGGCGGTTGGTGTCCTTGACCATCTGCTTAATAGCGTCGACGGCGCGGCCGCCCTCGGCGGTATCGACGCCGGCGTCCTCGTACGTCACATGCTTGCTGTCGCTCATCTGAGCCTTCCTCTCCCACTACCGTGGCGCCGCGCGGGTGCCACGGTGCTCATAGTTGCGTTCATTTCGGCGCGCACCATAACAGCACGCGCCGTCATATCAACAAAACGCAGGTAAAACCTACCAAAATAAACCTGTCCTCACATGGCAGGTTTTAGACCTCGCCGTGCTCCTCTTCCCAGCTGCGGTCGACATATTTCTCGACCACGGCGTCGTCGTCAAAGTGCAGCGGCTTGTCCAGGTTGCGGGGCGTAAAGCCCTCCATGAACTTGTCGCGGCCAAAGCTCTCGGGAATCGCCACGGGGTAGCGGCCGGTAAAGCACGCGTCGCAGTAGCCGCCCTTGGGCATGACCTTCAGCAGGCCCTCGACCGAAAGGAAGGCCAGCGAATCGGCGCCAATGTACTCGCAGATCTCATCGACCGTCTTGTTGGCGCTGATAAGCTGCGACTGCACGTCGGTATCGATACCGTAGAAGCACGGCCAGATGACCTCGGGCGAGTTGATGCGAATGTGAATCTCCTTGGCACCGGCGTTGCGCAGCATCTTGACGAGCTGCACCATAGTGGTGCCGCGCACGATGGAGTCGTCGATGACGACCAGGCGCTTGCCCTCGATGTTGTCGCGCAGCGGGTTGAGTTTCATACGCACTCCCATGGCACGCAGCTCCTGCGTAGGCTCGATAAACGTACGACCCACGTAGCGGTTCTTGATAAGGCCCTCACCAAAGGGAATGCCACTCTCGTGCGAATAGCCCTCCGCGGGCGGCAGGCCGGAGTCGGGCACGCCGATGACCAGGTCGGCCTCGACGGGCTCCTCATGTGCCAGCTGACGACCCATGTCATAACGGCAGGCGTAGACGCTCTTGCCGTTCATGATGGAATCGGGGCGAGCGAAGTAGACCTGCTCAAAGATGCAGTTAGCAGGCTCTTCGGCAGCAGGCACGCCCTGCTCGGACACAAGGCCCTCGGCGCTGATGCGCAAGATCTCGCCGGGACGGACGTCACGGACGTACTCGGCACCCACGATGTCGAGTGCGCAGGTCTCGGAAGCAACGACCCAGCCGCCGGCGCGCGTGACACGGACGGCGGAGTCGACCGTCGCGGCGCCGTCCTGCGACGGCAGCTGCGAAACGGCGGCGGCATCGGCCTGGTCCAGACCCTCGTCCACCAGCTTGCCCAGCACGAGCGGGCGAATGCCGTGTGGATCGCGGAATGCGTAGAGCGCCTGCTCGTTGATGAGCGTCATGGCGTAGCCGCCGCGCACGAGCTCCATGGTCTTGCGAATACCCTCGCGCAGGTGGCCCGTACGCTGGGTAAAGTAGCCGATAAGCTTGGTCGCGACCTCGGAATCCGAATTGGAGAGGAACGGCACGCCCAGCTCGATCAGCTGACGGCGCAGCTCGTCGGTGTTGACGAGGGTGCCGTTGTGCGCGAGCGCGATAATGACGCTATTGATGGTAGAGAGGTGCGGCTGAGAGGCTTCCCAGCTCTTGGCGCCGGCAGTGCCGTAGCGCACATGACCCACGGCCAGCTGGCCGGAGAGCGTCGACAGGTCGGCGTTGGAGAACACGCGATCGAGCAGCCCCAGGTCTTTGCGAACCATAACCGTGCCGCCGTCACCCACGGCGATTCCCGCCGATTCCTGGCCACGGTGCTGCAGTGCACGCAGGCCAAAGTACGTCAGTCGAGCCACGTCGCGATCGGGCGCCCATACGCCGAAAATGCCACATTCCTCATGCAGCTGGTCGGAGTCCGGATCATACGTCGACATGGTGTTCACCTGTCCCGCGGCACGCTCGGCCGCGCGGATGGTTTCTTGAGACATGGTATCCCCTCAGAGCCTCGTATTTTTGGCGTTACCCGCCCTATTATACGCACGGCAAGACAAGCACTCCCGCGCATGAACAGCGCTTTTTAAAAGCCCACCGAGCTAATAATCAGTTTTGTTGCCAAACATTTTATCGGTCTGTCCAGTGCAAGCGCCCGCGCCCCCCAGATGGCCGCCGCGTCCACCGTTGGGGATTACAAAGTTGCAATTGGGACGTTCGTCCTGTCTTTTGGCAGGTCGGCGGCGTATCCTTATAACCTACAACAAAGCGAGAAAGGTTCTGTATGGATCGAAACGAACTCGACCCCAGCGTCCCCAGCGCCACAGAGGTCAAGAAGATTCCCCTCATCATTAAGGTGTACGCCGTCCTGTGCATCCTTTCCGGCGTGGGCACGCTCCCGTCAGTCGCTGCCTTTATGTGGCAGGTCATCACGGCACTTGTTAACGGCAACGCCACCGAAAAGCTCGGCGATAACACGCTCGTCGCAGTCGGCCTTATCGTCGCCGGCATCATGCTCTCTGCGGCAAGTGCCGTCATCCTAATCATCTTTGGCCTGGACCTTATCAAAAACCAGCGCCGCAACGCCGCCCGCCTGTCCTACATCCTTATTGCATTCACCGTCGTCGAGCTTTTGGTCGACGTGATGCTCCAGGGCATCGGGCCCTTCCTGCTGCGTCCCGCGATCCAGCTCGGCATCCTTGTTGCACTTTCGGCAACCGTCGACCCCACGCTGCGTCAGGAGCGCGAACTGCAGCGCCGCCTGCAGGAGATGCTCGACCGCGACGCCGCCGCCGAGGGCATGCTCGGCCGCGATGAAACCGGCGAGGGCTACATCAAGCTCAACTACTTCAACCTGTTCTGGGTGTTCTTTGTCTGCTGCATACTCGGCCTGATCGCCGAGGACATCTGGCACATGACGGTCAACGACCCGGGCGTCTACCAGGACCGCGCCGGCATGCTGTTTGGCCCTTTCAGCCCCATCTACGGATTTGGCGCCGTGCTCATGACCATGGTGCTCAACCGCTTCTACAAAAAGAACCCCATCATCATTTTCCTGGTGAGCGCCCTGCTCGGCGCCAGCTTTGAGGTGTTCGTGGGCTGGTTTATGCAGACCGCGTTTGGCGTGGTCTCGTGGAGCTACTCGCACATAACGCTGTTCGGTTTGCCCGATCCGCTCGTGGTCCTCACGAGCGGACGCACCTGCACGGGCTTCGCCTGCCTGTGGGGCCTAGGCGGCCTTATCTGGATCAAGCTGCTGCTGCCGAGGCTGCTTAAGCTCATCAACAAGATCCCCTGGAAGAGCCGCTACTCGGCCACCGTCATCTTTACCGTCATTATGCTGGTCGACGGCGTCATGACGCTGCAGTCGCTCGACTACTGGTACCAGCGCGTCAACGGCACGGAGCCGGACATTCCCGTCGCACAGTTCTACGGAGAGCACTTCGATAACGAGTACATGGAAAACCGCTTCCAGAGCATGACCATGAGCCCCAAGGATGCGACGCGCGTATAGCGCTCACCGCGCCCAAAACGCAAAATGCCCGCCGGTATCACACGTACCGGTGGGCATTTTTATAAACGATCCTTCTATCGACGCAATCCTCTATGCCTCGCGCTCGACCTCACTCACGCATTCGTTCTTGATGGTGCCAACGAGCGCCTGCAGTGCATCGACCACGTGTGGGCGAATGTCCCCGCCGATAAGCACGAGCATGATGTCGTCACCTACGGTAAGCTCGCCGCTTGCCAGCCACACGCGCACATAGCCGATACCCGGCATCGCGCGCGTAGCCTCGATAGCAGACCGTACCTTTTCGGCGTCGTAGTCAAAGACCATGCCGCCCACCCTGTGGCCTGGCGCCACGCCATCGGTCTCGACTCCGCGCACCTCAGCCTTGGGCGTCGCGCGCACCACACCGTTATGCGTCAGATACATCCCACAGCCTGCCGCCGAAGCATCGGCCTTGGCCTCGCGCAGCCAAGCATCAATCGAAGGCATCAATTTGCCACTCTCGAGCATCATTTCTCCCTTACCGTCGTCGAGTAGCCAATTTGGGACGGGGCCTTTTTAGCTACTCTCGAACAACTTATTCCTCGACCGGCGTGAGCACCATGACGGCACGTGTGTTGCTCAGCGACAGCGAACGACAGGTCACAAGCGTTACAACCTTAGTTGCCGAAGCGGCACGATCGGTGGCATCACTCGCCACGGCAGAAGCGCCGTCGAGCATCTCGGACAGGTAGTTCTTGAGTCCGTCGTCGCCCTCAAAATTGGTCATGCGCGCCTTGGCATACGTGTCCTCGACCACCTTGGTCGCCAGCGGACGCAACTTATACGTCGCATCGCGCGTGATGTAGTACACATATTCAATGCTATCGAACGTTGCCTGGTCAGTCGTATCCGAAATCACGTTGAACATCGACCCATCGTTCATATGGTGGCCGTAGATCGTGGTCTGCTGGTCGACCATTCCCGGCGCGGTGTCATCGCTATCCAAGAAGATGGCACCCGAGGCGTTAGACGTGCCATCGAACAGCGTGTTGAGGTATTTGGAGTTGTTGTTGGTCTGCACCACGGGATAGTTGATGTTGGTTCCCGGCACGTAAATCCAACCCACAATCTCGGGGTTCGTCTGAGCAAGCGCATCAAAGTCGATAATCGGCACGCCGCTGGCGTCCTTATCGCTTACATATTGCTTCTCGATTTTCTGATACGAATCGCTCGCCTGCTTATAGCCAATCTGGGCATTAATAAAAATAGCGGCGGCGGCAACAATCAGACCGATACCGATGATGATGAGCAGAATGGGAATAATGGAGTGGCGCTTTTTGCGCGGCAGCTCGGTGCGATCCGACGGCGCGGCATGCGATGAAGACCGGGGCGGCTTCTTAGCGGAGCTATAAGACGAAGGACGATATGCGGCCGGCGCGTCCTGTCGACGATGCGTCGCCGGTGTCACGGGGCGCGGCGCGCGCGGCTGCTGAGGAGAGGATGTCCGACCCTGCTGTGCCGCACGGGCAGCACCCGGCTTCGACGGATCGGGAATCTGAGAAGCCTTGAATCGTTTTCCCTGATAATCGGACATGGCTCTCCTTATACTGCGGTGAAACGGCGGAACGCTTAGGCGTCAGCCATCTCCTGCTTCATCTTCTCGATAACCTTGCGGTACTCGGGGTCGCAAGCACCCAGAATCTGTGTGGCATAGATGGCGGCGTTCTTGGCACCGTTGATGGCAACGCAGGCCACGGGCACGCCCGAAGGCATCTGCACCATCGACAGCAGCGAATCCATACCGCCCAGGTCACTCGTCTTCATAGGCACGCCGATAACCGGCAGCGGCGTAAAGGCAGCCACGACACCACCCAAGTGAGCGGCCTTGCCGGCGGCGGCGATAATCACTTTGATACCGCGATCGGCGGCAGTCGAAGCCCACTCGTGGACCTTCGCCGGCGTGCGGTGCGCGCTCGCAATGACGAGCTCATAGGGCACACCCAGTGCCTCGAGCTCGGCGGTGCAGCCTTCCATAACGCCCAGATCGGACTTGGAACCCATGATGATCCCGACAACCGGCTTCTGATCTGCCATAAACATAGACCTCCTGTTGAGAGCGGTGACGCAGCGAATCCGCGACCCTTAACTGCAAATAATTCAAGTATAGCCACCGATGCCGATGTGTTCGGTGAGAGGCGGAATGCTTTGCGAGATTAAGGCCGAAGGGTCGGAGCTTTCCGCCTACATTCAAAAAGCATGCCCACCGTCCTTGGGTGGGACGGCGGGCACGCTTGCTTAGCTGTTGCTGGGGCTACTTGGCCTTGCTGCGACGATGGAAGAAAGCGCCGATCGCGGCGATGATGGCGCCGAGACCACCGACGGTCACGACGGTCGCCGCCGTCTGGTCGCCGGTATTGGGGATCGCCGAACCGTTCTTCTTGCTGCCCTGGGCCTTGTCGCCTGCGGGCTTGCCCGCCTGGTTGCCGCCGTTCGAGCCATTGCCGGAACCCTGGTTGCCCGAGCCGCCCTGGTTGCCGGAGTCGGCATCCCTGAGGCTCTCAATGGCCAGCTTGAGCTGGTCATAGGCCGCCTGGAGCTGGGTGTCGGAAGCATTCTCATCACCCAAGACGTCCTCGGCGTAGGTAATGGCATCCGTCAGGGCCTTGACAGACTCGTCCGTCTTGCCCCTGGTGTCAGTCTCCTTCGCCTGCTTGACCAGGGCCTTGAGCTGCTTCTTAGTCGGATTCTCGACCGGGACCACCGGGGTCTTCTCGAGCGCGCCGCGGGCGCTCTCGAGCGCCCTGAGCGCCTGGTCGACCTCGTCCTGCGTGGCGTCCTCATCGCTCAAGATGGCGCGGGCGCTCGCCAGGGCGTTCTCGAGCGCCGTCCAGGAGGCCTCGGTGTAGTCACCGGCCTTGAGGTCGCCGGCAGCAACCTCGGCATCAACCTTTTCGATCGCGGTAGCGAGATCATCCTTCGCCACCGGATCGGGGACGGCCGTACCGTAGAACTTGAGCTCCGCCATGCTGCAGTAGGCATCAACGTCGCCACCGCCGGCGTGAATCACCTTGACGGTCACGTAGCGACCGCGCGCGGCGCCAAAGCTCATCTGCTTCCAGTCGCCACGGTCGGTGAGCACGCGGCCGTCGTTGTCGAAGGCGAACGTACCCATCGACGCGGCGGTGCCCATCTCATAACCGTCGGCAGTGTCGGAGACCAGTATCTCGGCCTCGAAGATATCGCCGTTAGTGCCGCCGTCCTGGCGCGGCAGGAATGTAACGTCGGTGAGATCGTAGTCGCGGCCCAGGTCGACACTCAGATACTGGGGCATACCGGTCCCATGGGCCCAGTCGCTGTGCCAAAGCGTCCGCTCGTCGCCGTCGAGAGCGTTGACGGCGTTGCTGCCCTCGTAGTCGGCCTCACTCGAGAAGTCGGCCACCTTGACGTTCTTGCGGTTCTCGGGCGTGTTGATGAGGATCTTCTCATCGACAGGGCGCATCTTGAGGCCGTCGATTGCCTTCTCGATCTTGGCAGTGGCGTCTGCGACATCCTTCTTGCTATAGCTGCCCTGGCCGCTGTCGAGGAGCTTCCGAGCCGCCTCGACCGCAGTGGTGAGAGCTGCATAGGAATCCTTGGTGTAGACGGACTCGCTGTAGCCCGCGGCCTTGGAAAGCGCTGCCACGAGCGCAGAGGTATCGACACCAGCCTTGACCTCGACCTCATAGGATGCGGTCTTGGAGGGGTCGAGTACCGACGCCACCGTGATCTTTGCCTTGCCGGCCTTGTTGGCACGCAGGTAGTAGCTCACGCTATCGCCAGCCTGAACAGCGGAGACGCTTACCACAGAGGGGTCGGAGCTCTCGACCGTCACATAGGGGTAGCCAGCGCTCTCAGGCGTAGCCTTGGCGTCGACGGGCGTAATGTCGCCTTCAAAGAACTCGGTCTGGTTCTTGCCTAGCTCGACACCCTCGATGGCCTCGACACCCTGCGTGTAGTTGAAGTTGACCTCACGCAGTGTGAGCATCTGGTCACCCGATGCCTCAAGCGGCGTGACCTCGACCTTGGTCGCCTTCTTGCCCTTGTTCTCGGCAGAGAGGTCAAAGGCGTAGCGAGCCAGGAAGGAATCGTACTCCCCGCCCGCGAACTCTTGGATCGAGCCATCCTCGAACGTCACGACGGCCTTGATCTTCTGTACGGTTCCGTTGCC
>CAUGKA010000048.1 GCA_959599615.1 uncultured Collinsella sp.
TGTTGAGCATGCCCGACACAATGGCAAACACAACCGACAGCGCAAAGAAGATCGCCAGCACGATGAGGATCTTCTTGATCACGCTCGACGAACGCGACGGCTTCTTCTCCTCGTCCTCGCCATATTGCGGAATCGACTTGGGGTACTCGCGATGCGGCTCGCGCGACTCGTAGCGAGGCTGCGCCGTGCGAGGCATATACGTCGTCTGCTGAGGCTGCGGAATAGGATTCTGCGGCAGGTCATCATAGGGATTCGGTGTCGAGGCGGCATAAGAATCCTGCGGCGCATAATCAAACGGGTCCGGAGCTGCGTTGCCATAGGGGCCTTGCGAAGATGCAGCATAAGAATCCTGCGCCGTGTCGCCATAGCCCATAACCCGGGTGGGCTCGGCAGAAGGCCGCGTCGCGGCGGGGTCGGTATAACCGCGGTTGGGAACAACGCGGGTCGCATCGGCGCTATCGCCAGCCTGCGCGGAACCGTAGCCGCCCATCACGGTTGTCTTGTCCTGATCCATGCAACGATTCCTTTCCGTCGCGCGTGAGCATCACGTTATCCATGCATTCTACCCGCGCAAAAGCCTATGATGGGCAAAGCCCGTCGGTATCTACAAGACATGCGCGGGCCTAAGGATAAAAAAGCCCCGCCGGGCCTTGGGAG
Organism: uncultured Collinsella sp.; assembly: GCA_959599615.1. Classification (GTDB taxonomy): domain Bacteria; phylum Actinomycetota; class Coriobacteriia; order Coriobacteriales; family Coriobacteriaceae; genus Collinsella. Next base: position 658 of record CAUGKA010000048.1, read on the forward strand.
CGCGACGGGGCGGGCAAGCAGCTATGGGCAACAGGCTTAGAACAGGCCGGTGATGTTGCCGTCGTTGTCGACGTCGATGTTCTCAGCCGCGGGGACCTTGGGCAGGCCCGGCATGGTCAGAACACTGCCAGTCAGTGCGACCACAAAGTGGGCACCGGCGGAAACCTTGAGCTCGCGCACCGTGATGCGGAAGTTCTCGGGAGCGCCCAGGGCCTTGGCGTTGTCGCTAAAGCTGTACTGCGTCTTGGCCACGCACACCGGCAGGTTGCCAAAGCCGTTCTCGCGCAGCTCGGCGAGCTGGCGCTTGGCGGCCGGCGTAAAGTCAACGCCGTCGGCGCGGTAGACCTTGGTGGCAATGGCCTCAAGAGCGTCGGCCACATCGGCACCGTCCTCGTAGGCAAACTTGAGCTCGCTCGGCTGCTCGATCAGGCGCATGACTTCATCGGCCAGGTCGAGCGCGCCCTCGCCGCCCTTGGCCCAGACCTCGGACAGCTTAACGTTGACGCCCAGCTTCTGGCACTCGGACTCGATGAGGGCGAGTTCAGCCTCGGTATCGGTCGGGAAGCGATTAATGGCGACCACGCAGGGCAGACCGTAGACGTTCTGAATGTTGTCGACGTGACGCAGCAAGTTGGGCATACCAGCCTTAAGGGCCTCGAGATTCTCTTCGTTGAGGTCGGCCTTGGCAACACCGCCGTTGTACTTAAGCGCGCGGGCAGTGGCGACGACCACGACGGCGCTGGGGCGAACGCCCGTCATGCGGCACTTGATGTCGAGGAATTTCTCGGCACCCAGATCGGCGCCGAAACCGGCCTCGGTAATCGCAACGTCGCCAAAGCGCATGGCCATGCGGGTTGCCATGATGGAGTTGCAGCCGTGGGCGATATTGGCGAAGGGACCGCCGTGGACAAACGCGGGCGTACCCTCGAGCGTCTGCACCAGATTGGGCTTGAGCGCATCCTTGAGCAGGGCCGCCATGGCACCCTGAGCCTTAAGGTCGCGTGCGCGGACGGGCTCGCCGGCATAGCTGTAGCCGACAACGATCTCGCCCAAGCGCTCTTTAAGATCGTTAATACTCGTGGACAGGCACAGGATTGCCATGACCTCGGAGGCAACAGTGATGTCGAAGCCATCCTCGCGCGGCACGCCCTGGGCCTTGCCGCCAATGCCGTCGATGACATGGCGTAGCTGACGGTCGTTCATATCGACAACGCGTTTCCAGGTGATGCGCTTAACATCGATACCGAGCTGGTTGCCCTGCTGAATATGGTTGTCGAGCATGGCGGCCAGCAGATTATTGGCGGCACCAATAGCATGGAAGTCACCGGTAAAGTGCAGATTGATGTCCTCCATGGGGATGACCTGCGCCCAACCGCCGCCGGCGGCACCGCCCTTGACGCCAAAGACGGGACCGAGCGAAGGCTCGCGCAGGGCCACGGCGCTCTTGACGCCGCGACGGCGCAAGCCATCGGCCAGGCCGATGGTCGTGGTGGTCTTACCCTCGCCCGCAGGCGTGGGGTTGATGGCGGTCACGAGGACGAGCTTGGCCTGGTGATCAGTTGGCTCGTTGAGCAGGGAATAGTCGACCTTAGCCTTGTCGAAGCCATACGGAATCAGGTGCTTTACGTCGACACCGGCGTTCTTGGCCACCTCGGTAATGGGCAGCGGTGTGACGGAACGTGCGATTTCGATGTCAGTAGGCATGGGAGGTCCTTTCGTTACCGAATGAGAAAAAGACCAATTCAGCATAGCACGGGCGCGCAATAGTAAAACACCCGTAACCGATGAATGGCGATATGTTTATCCAATGCTCAGCGATAGCTTAACAGCCCGCCAAAACAAAGCGCCCTAAATGGTAGGTTCAATCCCCAAGTGCTCAAAGGTGCGAAGCGTTGCCTGGCGGCCCTGGGGCGTGCGAATCATCAAGCCGCACTGCAGCAGATAGGGCTCATAGACATCCTCGAGCGTTCCCGGGTCCTCGCCCACCGCGCTGGCAAGCGTTGTCAGGCCCACGGCACGTCCGGAGAACGTCTTAGCGAGTGTCTCCAAAATGCGAATATCCATCCAGTCCAGACCAAGCTCATCGATCTCGAAGAACTCGAGCGCCTGGCGACAGATATCGAGCTCGATGGGGCCGTTGCCGCGCACCTGTGCGTAATCGCGCACGCGCTTGAGCAGGCGATTGGCAAGACGTGGCGTGCCGCGCGAACGCGAGCCGATCTCGAGTGCACTGGGATGGTCGATCGTCACGCCCAGGATAGTCGCCGAGCGCGTCACAATCTGCGCGAGCTCCTCGACCGTGTAGTAATCCAGGCGATATGAAATGCCAAAGCGGTCGCGCAACGGGCCGGTCAACATGCCTGAGCGGGTCGTTGCCGCTACCAGCGTAAACTTGGGAATATCCAAGCGAATCGAGCGCGCCGCCGGACCCTTGCCAATCACGATATCGAGGGCAAAGTCCTCCATCGCGGGGTACAGGACTTCCTCGACCGAACGGTTGAGGCGGTGGATCTCGTCGATAAACAGCACATCACCCGGCTGCAGATTGGTAAGGATAGCCGCCAGGTCGCCGGTGCGCGCGATGGCCGGACCACTCGTCGTCTTGATCTGAGCGCCCAGCTCGTTGGCGATAACGGTGGCCAGCGTGGTCTTGCCCAGGCCCGGAGGACCCGAGAAAATCACGTGGTCGAGCGTCTCCCCACGGCTCTGCGCCGCTTCGATCAACACGCGCAGGCTCTGCTTGATGTGCTCCTGGCCGCAGTAATCGTCCAAGCGCTGGGGGCGCAGGGTACGGTCGACATCGAGGTCCTCGGGCGTCAGCTCCGAGCCCACCATGCGCTCACCGTGCGCCATGGATGCCGCCGGCGAGCTGCCGGGCGTCGCCCACAGGTCCTGAGAGTCATCGGCTTCCCACATCACGCATCCATTCCAAGTCGCTTAAGCGCCGCGCCGAGCAGATCCTCGACACGCATATTCTGCCCATCATACCCGCTCAGGGCAACATCGGTCTCCTGCGGGCTAAAGCCCATGGAAAGGAGTGCTGCACGGGCGTCATCGATCGCCGAAGGAGCGGCGGCGGGCACGGGCATCGCAACCTGTCCGGGAATCACGTCGACCGGAACAAAGCCCTTGTCCTTGGCAAAGGTGCTCTTGAGCTCCAGAATCAGACGCTGCGCTGTCTTTTTGCCCACACCGGGCACCTTGGCCATGCCTTTGTCGTCCTCGGCCATCACCAGCGAATACAGCTGTCCCACGGTATAGGTGGAAAGCACGGCAAGCGCCAGGCGCGGACCGACGCCCGAGACGGATACGAGCCGATCGAACATCGTGCGCTCGTCCTTGGAGGCAAAGCCAAAGAGCGTCATGGCGTCCTCACGCACCTGCATACGGGTATAGAGGCGGACCTCGCCGCCGGGCGTAGGCAGCGTGGCGGCAGTGCTGCCCGAGATACCGAGCTCAAAGCCCACGCCCGATACATCGACAACGGCCGAGCTCATCGTGGCCTCGACAAGCGTTCCATGGAGCTGGGAGATCATCAGTATCCGGTTCCTCTCTGTTGATAGAACTCGCCACCGGTAAGCGCCCGGGTGCGGCTGAGGTTAACGTGGCAGATGGCGCAGGCCAGGGCATCGGCGGCATGGTCGGGATGCGGGTCATGGTCGAGCTGTGTGAGCGTACGCACCATGTAGGCGACCTGCCGTTTGTCCGCAGCGCCGGTGCCCACAACCGCCTGCTTAATCTGCATAGGCGTGTACTCGCCAATCTCGAGCGCGCATTCCGAAAGCGCCACGAGTGCAGCACCGCGGGCATGCGCCGTAGGGATGGCCGAGCGAACGTTGGCGCCAAAGTAAATGCTCTCGATAGCAGCGGTATCGGGTCGATAGCGTTCGACAGCGCCCTTGAGGTCACGGGCGATATGCGACAGGCGCACCGCGAGCGGACTGCCCGCGCTGGTCTCGATACAACCGTAGGCACGGCAGCGAACCTCACCGCGCCGCTCCTCGATAATCCCCCAACCCGTATGGGCCAAACCGGGGTCGATACCCAAAATGACCAAGCCAACCTCCCCTCGTCACAAGTACTGCACAAGGCAAGGCCCCGAGCATCATTCACGAACGTCTGTTCTAGAATAACACAACAGAGACCGTATCTAGCAAGCAAGGTTGAACCATAGGTTGAGCATAAGTCAGCGAGCGAGTCCCTGCCGTGGCAAGGTGTCGCGAAAGAGGAGCGCCGCGTACTTCTGTACGCAAGCGACGGTTTGAGCGGCAGATTGACCGGCAGGGGCTCGCGCAGCGTCGACTCGTTACGCGGTTTGGCAAAACCGCGTAACCTTGCCCCTCTCCCATAGTTAGTTTTGAGAGAAAAAGGGGAATTGCCTCGGATCAACCGGCGGATGCGGCATCGGCGTGCCCTGGGGCCCACCCTGCGGTCCGCCCTGGCCGCCCATCATCTTTTCGATGGCGTCCTGGACCTCGCCCTCAAACTTTTTCATACCCTCATGCAGGCGACGCTGGCCATCCTCGGAGCGCAGCTCCTCCATCTGCTCAGGTGAAATACCCAACAGGTCACCCAATATGCCCATCATCTCGCCGCGCATGCGCTCGCTTGTATCCTCGTCAGCAAAGCGATTCACCTCAGCGCGCGCCAGCGAATCGACCGTCATGCGCTCCTTGCCATTGAGCCCCAAGTCGGACCACGCGAGCATGTACGGCCAGGCGCGCTCGACAAACGAGCGGGCCGAGACGATCGGCGCCGTCGGCAGCATGCGGCGGGCGGCCTCGCCCTGACGCACGAGCATCAGCAGCAGCGAGCAAGCCTCGGGCTTGCCGGTGGCCATCGGAATGTCGTCGAAGAGTCGGTTGCGGTCCACGTGCGACTCAAGCGCACCATCGACCTCGCCCGGCTCGAGCCCACCGAGCAGCTGCGCCGCGCGATCGAGCATGTCGACCGGGCCGTCGAGCGTCGAGAGCGCCCGCGCCAGCACGCGCTCCATGCAATCTTCCACCGCGTTGAGCGTCACGAGCTCCTGCGGCACCACGGCAGACGTGCGGTTGCGCACACGCGCCACAAACTCGAGGGTCGACAGATACACATCGCCAAAGGGCGCGTAATCGCCCTGGTAGCCACCGCAAAGCGCCGGTGCCGCCAACGCGTACTCGGTCTTGGAAAGCGGGCTCAGAGCCATCGCGCCCAGCTCGAGCGCCGTGTCCTCCAACATGAGGCCCAGCGTACGCGAGCGCAGGCGCTCGGCATCGCCCGCCGACACATCGCGGTCGAGTACGCGCGCCGCATCCGGCGCATCGCGCTCAACCGTGCGAATATGCAGGCGCTCGGCAATCGCGCGAACGGCGGCACAACGAGCGGCCTCGGCCTCTTCCTGCGCCGGCGTAAAGATGCGGTTGCGGTCCAACACCAGGCCGATCACGTTGCGCGAGCCCAATGCATCGACAGCCAGCGCCGCAAGCAAAGACGACGGCAGATCGCCCTCGAGCGCCACCACGGCGCGCGACGTGCCATGGGCACGGGCGTTATCGCGCACAGCGAGCACCAGCGCCTGCCACAGCCATTCCTCGGAGCGAAACTCGGGCAGTTCGTGATCTTCCAGGGCATCGAGCATCACGCCGCGCTGAATCTCCTGAACCAGCAGGCTCTCCTCAAAGCACGGCGCCTGGGCCACCACGCGACCGCAGTCGTCGAGCACAAACGAACCGCCGGTATACACCGACTCGTCATAGGCACCGACCGGCGCCATGCAGGCAAACCACACGCTGCGCTTGGATGCGATCTTGCGGTAGGCGCCGCTGCGAACGGCGGCAATGGCGGCAGTCTCGCGGTCGGTCATGTCAAACGCGTTGAATTGGAAATACGCAATGAGGTCAACACCGGTCGGCAACATCTCGAGTTCGCGGTCCAAGTCAAAAATCACGGCGATGCGCACGCCGTCCACGTCGAACACCGGCGGCGCCCAACGCGTGTCGTTGTTCTCGCCACGCTGCAGGGCAATGCTCGAACGCGCCGGCACCACATGACCGTCCTTGAGCATCATGTAGTCGAGCAGCGGCTGGCCCTCAAACGAAACCGCCGCGGGCACGATGCAGATCATGTCAAGCTCCTGGATACGCTCGGCGACACCAGTCAAGCCGGCAAGCATGTCGTGCTCAAAGTCGGCAGTGCCCACCAGGCCCCCGGGCATGGCGCCCATAAAGAGCGGAGCCGGAACGCACAGCACGCGCGCCCCGCGCTCGTGGGCCAGACGAGCCTGGTCCTCGATGCGGCCGCAAATGCCCTCAATATCACCCAGGCGCATATCGATCTGTGCAAGCGCGAGCTTCATGGCTCAGCCCTTTCCGTCGTAAACCATCGTTGTCGTAGTAAAAGCGCCGGCCGCATAATGCAGTCGGCGCTCGCATGTGCATATGCTAGCTATGATACCCCGAGCGGGGGCGCGCTCCTAGAATGTCGCGGACCACAGCCCGTGCAGGTTGCAGTAGGCATAGACGGTACCGGTCTTGGAACCGCCGGCAAAAAACGTCGCGGGTTTCATGCCGGGCTCAAGGTAATGGACCTCTAAGCGGCCCTCGGCCTCAAGGGCGATCCACTCAATGTAGTGCTCGGGCAGGCTGGGGTGCTCGACCGAGCCCACGCGTGCGCGAATCACGTGACCGTCGCGCTCGGTCTCGACAACAGGCACGTGCTTCTCGTGCGCCGCGTCCTCAGTGTTTGCGGTCAGTTCCGTGCAACCGGCAGGGGTTGCAACGTCGTTGCCAAGGGCGGCAATGAGCTTACCGTCGGGGTCCTTAAAGAATTTCGCCATGATGATCTCCTTTGCTGACGTGCCAATGTTCTTGATGGTTCTTATGCCCAAAGGCAGACAAACCATCCACGGCATTGCAAATGAACACATAACGGGCGGGGACGATGGGGCAGCGTGCGCTATCCGCCCTGGCGGCCCCACCCGAGCGGGTTAGCGCCCGTCGCCGCCCAGCAGCGCCAGAACATCTTCGCGGGTAAACAGCGCCGACGAGATGCCGTCGCCGCCGAGCACGCTGTTGACCAGGTCGCGCTTGGACTCCTGCATCTGCATAATGCGCTCCTCGATCGTGTCCTTGGCGATGAGCTTGTACACGGTCACGGTATGTTGCTGGCCAATACGGTGCGCGCGGTCGGTCGCCTGGTCCTGCGCTGCCACGTTCCACCACGGGTCGTAGTGGATGACCACGTCGGCCGCCGTCAGGTTAAGGCCCACGCCGCCCGCCTTGAGCGAAATCAAAAAGACCGGAACCTCGCCCGCTTGGAACTGCGCGACCATCTTGGCGCGGCTCTCCTTAGACGAAGCGCCCGTGAGCTTAAGGAAGGCGATGCCCTCCTTGGCCAAGCGCTTACCGATGATATCGAGCATACCCGTAAACTGGCTGAACAACAGGATGCGATGCCCGCCGTCGAGTGCGCCGTGCACGAGCTCCATACACGTATCGAGCTTGGCGCTCCCCGCCTTGTAATCCTCGTAGTGTAGACGCGGGTCGCAGCAGATCTGGCGCAGCTTGGTGAGCTCAGCGAGCACCTTGAGTTTGTCCTTCTTAAACTCCCCAGCCTCGCGGTGCTGCACCTGCTGGGCGATGCGGTCCTGGTTGGCCAGGTAGAGCTTGCGCTGCTCGCCGGTAAGCTGCGCCATGACGGTGTCTTCGATCTTCTCGGGCAGGTCGGCCACCACGTCTTCCTTAACACGGCGCAGCACAAACGGCGACACGAGCGCCTGCAGGCGAGCGGCGCTATCGCCCTCGGCATGCTCGACGGGGCTCTCAAAGCGCTTGGCAAACGACTCGCGTGTCCCCAAAAGGCCCGGCATCAAAAAGTCGAAGATGCTCCAGAGCTCGGACAGGCGGTTTTCGATGGGCGTGCCCGTCAGGGCAAAGCGCACGCCGGCAGGCAGGCGCTTGGCGGCGCGCGCCACCTGCGTGAGCGGGTTTTTAATGTACTGGGCCTCATCGAGCACCACGCGGGCAAAATCCTGCTCGACGTACTCGTCGATATCGCGCCGCATAAGGTCATACGACGTCACGACCACGCTATGCTCGGCCACGCCGGCGATCTGCACGCGGCGTTGAGCCTTGGCGCCCACAATGGCGCACACATCGAGCGACGGGGCAAAGCGCTCCAGCTCGGCAGTCCAGTTGTACACGAGTGAGGCCGGGCATACCACGAGCGTGGGCTTGGTGTCCCCCGCCTCCACGCGCGCCAGAATATGCGCAATCATCTGGAGCGTTTTGCCCAGGCCCATGTCGTCGGCCAAGATGCCGCCAAGGCCCAGGTGTTCGAGCGAGCCGAGCCACTGGTATCCGTCGACCTGGTAGCCGCGCATCGTTGCCTTGAGCGATGCCGGCACCGTAAAGTCCATCTTGCCGAGCGTGTCCAGGCGCTCGACGGTACGGCGGAACGCAGCGTCGCGATCGGCCTCGAGCGCCGGCGTGCGTGCGAGCATGCTGCCGACGAACAGGGTGCTCGACGCGGGAAGCGACACGCCGTCGAGCAGGTCGACGGCATCGACACCCAGGTCCTCGGCAAGGCCAAACGCGGCGCGCGCCCCCTCGTCCAGGCGAATGATGTCGCCGGACGTAAGGCGCGCAAACGTTTGATGGCGCTTGTACGAATCGAGATAGACGGCAAGGTCCGCGGCCGAAAGCCCGCTCGCGCCCAGCTCGACATCGAGCAGATTGCTCTTAACGGTCGCACGAACCGAGAGCTTGGGCGCGGGGCGGACCGAGATCTGGCGCAGACGGTCGCTGAGCATGACCTCACCCAGTTCGGACAGGGCAGACAGGCCCTCGGTCAGCAGGCAGAACAAGCGGGCGTCATCGCGCTCCTCAAACGCCAGACCGCGCTCGTAGAAATCGAAGTACAGGGCCGCCGTATCCATAACGCGAAACTCCGCCACCTCGTCGCGGGGCGGCACACCGGGGCGCTGCTCTTCGAAGGGGCTGCCCGGAGCGCCCAGACTAAAGAGATCCGCCGACCAATCGCCGTAGGTAACCGTAATTTTGCAGGTCACGAGCCCATCGTCGACACCGATCGCCATAGCAAAGCTCGGCTCGGGTGCCACGGTATCGAGCGCGGCGGGCGCGGTGAGGTCGGTGTAGTCGCGCAAAATGGGCAGCGCCATACGGCAGAACTCACCCACCTGCTCGGCGGCAATATGGGCGGGCGTGCGGCACGGCAGCAAGCGCGACAAAAAAGGTGCGGCATGCTGAGCAAATGCAGCGTCGGTACGGCGCGCGCGGCGCGTGTCAACCAAGTAGGCGGCATCGCCCGACGCAAAGCAGTACATATCGGCGGGCAGGCGCAGGTCATAGCTACCACCAGCCGCCGGCACGATTTTGGCGGCAAGCAGCGGTGGGCGCTTAGCGGATGCCTCGTCCTCCCCTTGCGGAGACAGCTCAACCGCCACGTCGTAGGTGCGATGCGTCGTCATCCCCCGCGACCAGGCGGGCTCAAAGGAGATGGTCTGGCCGCGCAGCAGGTCCAGCACATATACGATGCTATGCTCGGACAGCGGCAACTGACGCTCGGCAACAAAACCACTGCGGGCAAAGTCGTACGACGCCGAACGCGAGCTTGTGATGTCATCGAGATAGGCAACTGTCGTCACAACAAGGTTGAGCAGCTTTGCCGATGTTTCGTCAAAGGCCTCAGGTGAATGGACAAACGTGAGCTTCTTGCCATAGGAGAACGTGCCGCCGCGCACGTAGGCATCGGCCATGCCGTCGATGTCCTTGACCACGTAGGAGACCGATCCACAGCGAATGCGGAACTCGAGCGCCCAGCTAAATCGGTCAGCGAACAGCGGATTGTAGTACGGCACCAACGAGGGCTCCAATGCCGCTTTGGGGGCGTCGGGATCAACGGCACCGGCAAGCTTGCGGCGCATGCTCGCCAGCTCATCCATGCGCACGTCCGAAAGATCGGAGAGCGCCGCCACAAGGCTCGGGCTCGTGGGGACGGGCGCCGGAAAGGGAAAGTTGGGGTTGACGGCCGGCGCTTTGGGTGCGGTGCGCGCGGGCTGTTTCGACTGCGCCGTAAACGTGCGAACCGGCGTGCGCAAACCTTCGACGGGCTCGGCGCCGCTGGCATCCAAATACGCCAGAGCCGTGGCAATAGCGTGCTTGCACATACCGGGGTAACGATAGGCGGCGGGGCAATCGCAGTCGTAGTCGATCACCTCGTGCTCGTCCATGTCGAGCGCCACGTGCGTCTTGTACAGGTCGCCACGCGAACCGCGCACCGAGCCCTCGACCGTCACGTTTTTGGAGAAGCGCGAGCCGCTGTCCTCGATCGACAGCACGGCGCCGTTGAGCATGAGCGAACGCCCCTTCATAAAGGTGCCGCTCAACGCCGCCTCTTTGCGAAGCGCCTGCACAAACGTCCCCTGCGCCATCACTTCCTCCAATCTCACCCGGGGTAGCTTAGATAACCGTCACGCGACCCTGGTTACCCACAATCGCCTTTGCCTCGGCCAGCAGCGGAATCGAGCGCGCGTTGACCTTGGCCGGCACCTCGGCACGTAGCACGCGCCCGTCCACCTGCTCGATAAAGATCTCCACGCGGTCGCCGCCCGGGTTGGCGGTAAGCACCGTGGCAAGACGCGCCATATTGCCCTGGCTAAAGCGGCTGTTGGGCACCATGACCTCAAACACCTTGGGCTTGTTGTTCTCCTCGTTAAGCTCGAGCGGCACGATCTCCTGCGCGATGATCTGGTCGCCGCGGTCCGAGCGCTCGAGCTTGCCCTTAATGCGCACAAAGGCATCGGACAGCTGCGCGCCGGTCTCGGGATCGACCTCGCCGTACAGGTACCCCTCGGCCTCTTTATAGGTCTTGGGGAACACGACGACGGTGGCCTCGCCTTCCATGTCCTCGAGCTGCACGATGCCCATGGGGTCACCGTTTTTGGTCACGCGCTTGGACACGCTCGAGACCATGCCGGCCCACCACAGCGCCTTGCCCTCGGGAATCTCCTGGTTGATGGTGCCGCCCGTAGGATTCTGAACTTCGTAGCCGGTGTCGATCTGCGAGAACGAGAAGTCACGCGCCTTGGCTAGTGCATACTCAAACGGGCGCAGCGGATGGTCCGAGACATAGATGCCCAGAACCTCTTTCTCCTGGCTCAGCTTGAGGTGTCGGTCCCATTCCTGGCCGTCCGGATCGGGCACGCTGACCTCGAAGCCCGAGCCCTCAACGTCGCCAAACATATCAAAGAACGACGTCTGACCGCTCGCGCGATCCTTCTGGCGCTTCACCGCGGCATCGATGATGTTCTCGGGGTTGTTCTTATCCACAAAGTGCATCATCTGGCGACGCGGATACCCCGTGGAGTCGAAGGCGCCTGCCTTGATGAGCGATTCGATCACGCGGCGGTTGGCCTGGCTCGAGTCCACGCGCTCGACAAAGTCGTGCAGCGTCTTAAACGGGCCGCCCGCCTCGCGCTCGGCGATAATCGCCTGCGCCACGCCGGTGCCCACGCCGCGGATGCCGGCCAGACCAAAGCGCACGCCCTCCTTGGTAGCCGTGAACTCGGTACCGGACTCGTTGACATCTGGCGACAGCACGGGGATGCCGTCGTGACGGCATGCCGAGACGTAGTGCACGATCTTGTCGGTCTTGCCCGTATAGGACGTCAGAACGGCCGCCATGTACTCGTGCGGATAGTGCGCCTTGAGCCACGCCGTCTGCATAACCAGGATGGCGTAGCCGGCGGAGTGCGACTTGTTGAAGGCGTAGGACGCGAACTCGAGAACATCGTCCCAAATCTTCTGGGCGACCTCGCGCGTATAGTTGTTCTTGATGGCGCCGTTCATCCAGTGGTCGTAGGTGGTCTCGTCGGAGCCATCCTCCCAGTGGAGCACCGTCGACGTGAGCAGCTTGATTTTCTTCTTAGCCACGGGCTTACGGATACGCGAGTCCGATTCGCCCTTGGAGAAGCCGCACATCTCGACGGAGATGAGCATAACCTGCTCCTGGTAGACCATGGTGCCGTAGGTTTCGCCCAGGATGTCGTCCAGGCGGTCGTCGTAGGAGACCGCCGGCTCCTTGCCGTTCATACGGTTGATGTAGGACGAAACCATGCCGGCGCCCAGCGGGCCCGGG
>CAUGKA010000049.1 GCA_959599615.1 uncultured Collinsella sp.
TATCGCAGCGGGGGGGGCCATCCGCATCTTGGATGACCCCGTCCTGTCAGTGCGTCTGTGCGATATGGCAAAATCCCTCGTCTGTCCGCTTTAGCGGCGCCGCTCGTGGCGCGCGCGCCACAGCTGTAGATAGTGCCCGATTTGTGCCGATTCGATGCGCTGATAGGAGCTCGTGGGCAGCGACGTTAAGAATTTCTTGCCGTAGCCCTTCGTCACCAGGCGCGGGTCGGCCAAGATGAGTACGCCACAATCGGTCGACGAGCGAATGAGGCGACCGGCCGCCTGCTTGACCTCGAGCACGGCCTCGGGCAGCGAATAGCGCGCCCAGGCGCGGTCTTCGCGCAGATTGCGCTCGCATGAGAGCGGGTCTGTGGGGCTCGAGAACGGCAGCTTGGGGATGATGACACAGCGCAGCGTCTCGCCGCTGGCGTCAAACCCTTCCCAAAAGGCCTTAAGCGCAAAGAGCGACGAGGCCGGTTCGTTGATAAAGCGATCGCGCAGGCGGCGAGGAGACGAGTTGCGCTGCTGGCAGTTGAGTTCCAGGCCCTCACGAGCCATCTTGGGCTCGACGCGATCGTACAGCTCCTCCATGTCACGCCTGTTGGTGAACAGCGTGAGCACCGATCCGCCCATGGCAAGATGAGCGTCGACCAGCACGCGCTCGAGCGCCGTAAGATAGCCTTCGCGGTCGCGCGGATCAGGAATATCCCCAGCCACGACCACGGCCATATTCGAATCAAAGTCGTAGCTCGAATCCAAGTGCAGCGACGATGATGTCGAGGCACCGATACGATCGAGTCCGACGGCGTGGTTAAAATGCTCAAAGCTCTTGGAAACCGTCATGGTCGCCGATGCAAAGATAGCCGTGTGAACCTCGGGCAGCCACTCGGTTGCCAAGGCCTCGCCAATATCGATGCGCTCCGCGGTCATCGACTCGCCGCCGGCACGCAGCCTGCGATTGACTTGCAGCGAGTACACGTAGTGTTCGTCGGTACCGTCGATGATGAGTTTGAGGTTCTCGGCCAGTTCGTGCAGGCGGCGCGAGATATCCCCCAAGTCCACAACGACCTCGGGCTTGTCGGCGGCAACGGACTGCACGAGCGCATCGACACTCTTGTCAGCTTGTTCCAATGCGTCGATGGCAGCGTAGGCCGACTGTAAGAAATCATGCCAGTCGTCAGATTCGCGCAGCTCGGGGCCAATCCATAGGTTCGCATTGTCATAGCCCCCGCGAGCACGGCGGCCAAGCTCGCGAACGCCATCGAACACGCCGGCGATCGCCATGCTCGCGCGCGCAACCGTCGACGTCGCCTTGGCGGTAAGGCCCAGATAGAGCGTAGAGCCCTCGGAGGTTGCCAAATCGCGGGAAACCTGGCTCAGCGCACCGGTGCTCGAGCCACCCAGGCGCTCAAACAGAACGCGCGATTCATCCGCCGACACCACGCGCGCCCATTGACGGCGTGCCTCGCGCTCGATGGAGTGGGCCTCATCGATCACCCAGTGACGGATCGGAGGCAAGATTCTGCCCTCGGCCGCAACATTGCGAAACAGCAGGGAATGGTTGGTGACCACCACATCGGCATGCGCCGCGCGACGGCGGGCGCCGTGGACCAGGCATTTATCGGGGAAAAACGGGCAGAGGCGACGGGCGCACTCGCGCGAGGCCGTCGTAAAGTCGGGACGGTTGACGCTGCGCCAGCGAATGCCGAGCGAATCGAGGTCGCCGTCGGCCGACTGACACACGTACGCCATGATGACCGCGACTGCCGTAAGCGTGTCGGCAGGATCACGCTTGGTCGTAATTTCGACTTGGCCACGGCTCATGCGCTCAAGCTTACGCAAGCATGGATAGTGGTCATAGCCCTTAAGGGCGCAAAACGATAGGCCGCCGTCCAGCTGCTCGGCAAGTTTGGGCAGCTCATGATACATGAGCTGGTCGGCAAGATTATTCGATTTAGTCGCGATACCAACCGTGATATTGTTGCGGCGCGCGGCCTCGGCAAAAGGCACCAGGTAAGCCATCGACTTGCCGACGCCCGTCCCCGCCTCAATCACGCGATGCGTTCCCGTAACGAGCGCGTCACGGACCTCGAGCGCCATCGCGATTTGCTCATCGCGCGGCTCGTACGTGGGATACATGCGATTGGCCAGGCCGCCCGGCGCATAGTCCGCCTCGATTTCCTCGCGGCTCGGCATATTAAGGACCGGTAGCTCGTCCGCATCAACGCGATCATCGGCCCGATCGGCCTTGAGAACGTCAGCACGAGCGGCGCTGAGAGAGAAGATAGAACCGGGGTTCTGTCCCGCCAAGAAGGAGAAGATGGGACGATAGGACCAGGGTACGTCGGGGTGCATGTCGGCCAGGCGCGCCATTAAGCCCTGAGGCAAGTCGGTGAGCGCCACGAGTAACACGCGCCACACACCACACAGGGCGTCGACATCTGCGTTGGCGCGGTGCGATACCGAGTCGCAGCCAAACAGGTCGGCCATGAAAGACAGCTTATGCGAAGCCAGGCGCGGAAGTGCGATGCGCGACAGTGCCAGCGAATCAATCCAGATGTCGCTGACGTTGACGCCGCCCTTGACCGACTCGATAAACGAACGGTCGAAGGTGGCGTTATGCGCAATCACCGGGCAGCCGCCGACAAAATCGGCGAGAGCAGCTACGGCCTCGACGGCCGATGGGGCATCCACCACATCGGCGTTTGTAATGCTCGTGAGTTCGGTAATCTCGGCGGGAATCAGCTGCTTGGGATGCACGAAGGTATCAAACCGATCGACAACCTCGCGGCCCGAAAGGCGGGCCGCCGATATCTCGATAAGCTCGTTGTCCTGCACCGAAAGACCCGTGGTCTCGGTATCGAGGACAATAACATCTTCCTCGATGAGACCAAACGATTGGGTTTTGGCGCGCTCGGCAAGCGTGGCATAGGAATCGATGACAAACTGCGGCGTTCCCGACGAAACAGCGTCCTCGATTAGCATGCAACGCCCGCTCGACGAAGTCCCATACGAATCAGACTGTCACACACCTGCGGGAACGTCATGTCATCGGTGTGGCGAATCTCATCCGGATACAGCGATGTATCGGTCATGCCGGGAATGGTATTGGTCTCGAGGATAACGGGGCCGTCCTCACTCACGATAAAATCGCTGCGCGAGATGCCCAGGCAACCGAGTGCCTTATGGGCAGCACAGGCGAACTCCTGAGCACGAGCGTAGTTCTCGGGCGAAATCTGCGCCGGAATGCGATGGATGTCCGTAGGGTCGACATACTTCACGTCCAGATCGTAGAACTCGCAGTCCTCGGGTTTGCGGATCTCAACGATCGGCAGGGCGCGCACGTCATCCTCGCCGTACACGCCGACGGTGATCTCGGTACCCTCGATGCACTTCTCGACCAGCACCTTGTCGCCGTACTCAAACGCCTTGGCGATTGCCGCGGGCAGCTCGGAGGGCTCATGGACCAGGGAAATGCCATAGCTGGAACCGTTTACGGCCGGCTTCACAAAGCAGCGCTCGCCACAAACCTCGACGATATGATCGATATCGACTTCATCGCCCACCTCGAGCGCGAGGCCGGGGGCAATGGGAACGCCCGCCTTGGCGTACAGGAGCTTCGAGACCTCTTTGTCGGCACCGCAGGCGCTTGCGAGCACGCCCGAGGCCGTGTAGGGGATGCCCAAGGTCTCCATGGCACCCTGCATGGCACCATCCTCACCGCCGGCGCCGTGCATGGCGATAAACGCCACGTCGAAACCACCGGTCGCCATGGTTACCATAAAATCATCGGCAGCCGTGTCGAGCAGCTCCACCGAAGTGTAGCCGGCCTCCTTCAAGGCCGCCACGACGTTCTTTCCCGAATTGAGCGAAATCTCGCGCTCAGCGGAATGACCGCCCGCCAAGACCGCTACGTGCATGTTCTCTAGGCTTTTACCCGGCATGGGCAGACTCCTCCTCTATAATTTCTGCAGCTGATACCATATTGTAGCGATACCCTCTACGTTTCCCCAAAATCGAAAGGCTTCCATGAATCCCAGGACTAAATCTCAGGACATTCGCGACTTGAGCCAAAACGATATTCGCGAGCTCGTGGCAGAACTCGGCCAGCCCGCTTTCCGCGCGAAGCAGCTCATCGAATGGGTCTTTGAGAAGAACGTTTGTTCGTTTGATGATATGACTAACCTTCCCAAGGCTTTCCGCGAGCAGCTTAAAGAGGCTTTTGCCTTTGACACGCCGACCGAGCTCACCAAGCAGGTTTCCAAAGATGGCTCTCGCAAGTATCTGCTCGAGTACCACGACGGCATTTCCGTCGAGACTGTCGGTATGCCCCGTCGTAACAAGCTTTCCGTCTGCGTTTCCACCCAGGCAGGCTGTGGCATGGGCTGTGCTTTTTGTGCTACCGGCCTCAACGGCCTCAAGCGCTCGCTGACCGCCCAAGAGATCGTTGACCAGGTACTTCATGTCTCCAACGACTTTGGCGAGCGTGCCACAAGCG
Source organism: uncultured Collinsella sp. (assembly GCA_959599615.1). Classification (GTDB taxonomy): domain Bacteria; phylum Actinomycetota; class Coriobacteriia; order Coriobacteriales; family Coriobacteriaceae; genus Collinsella. The sequence goes on from CAUGKA010000049.1 coordinate 4,499, forward strand.
TCGTTTTCATGGGTCAGGGCGAGCCCTTTGCTAACTATGACGAGGTTCTCAAGGCACTGCGCATCCTTAACGATCCCGACGGTATCGGTATTGGAGCCCGCCACCTTACTGTCTCCACCAGTGGCGTTATTCCTGGTATTCGCAAATTTGCCGACATCCCCGAGCAGTTCACGCTTGCTGTTTCCCTGCATTCCGCCATCCAGTCGACGCGCAATAAGCTCATGCCCGGTGTTAAGAAGTACACGCTGCTCCGCCTTCACGAGGCGCTTCAGCTCTACACCGAAAAGACGGGCCGCCGCCCGACGTATGAGTACGCCATGATCGAAGGCGTCAATGACACGAACCCCGAGACGCAGGCGCTCTGCGACTTCTGCGAGGGAACGCTGTGCCACGTTAACCTTATTCAGCTCAACGACATCGAGGGCAGCCCGCTCAAGCCGTCGCCGATTCATAAGGTTGAGGATCTTCAGCGCCGCCTTGAGTCTCGTGGCATCGAGACCACGATTCGTAATTCTCGCGGCAATGATATTGATGCCGCCTGCGGTCAGCTGAAGCAACGTTTTAAGGTCCAAAAGAACGCATAGGGGAGTCGCACCTCAAAACGTTTCATGTGAAACATTCCACAGCCCTGGTTGCAAATAATGCAACCAGGGCTGTTTCATTTGTTTTCTTCCTAGTGGACTTGATTTACGCGAACTTAGTTTTATGGCCAAAATAAGGGGCCCTTGTCTCATGAATCAGACAAGGGCCCCCTTCAAAACAGGCAAGTAATTGTTAGGTACCTAATAACCAACATTTTCCCACTGATGGTTAACCCAATCTTGGTTAATCTTTGGATTCTTAGTCACCTGAGCAGTGCGCATAGCGACATCTTCGGTCATCACATCCATTTTCTTCTTGGATGTATCGACAATATCCTGGGCTCCGCGCAGCAGTCGACCGCGCAGTTCATCATCTGTCGCAAGCTTATAGCCTGCAAAAGCGCCAGCGACGACGGTGGTTGCCAACGCAACGACCGCGAGAACCTTATTCTTCATCCTGATCCTCCTGCCCAAATTGAACCATTTCGCCAAGGATACGGGAGAGCTCCTCTTCGTCTTTGAACTCGATTTCAATTTTGTTCTTACCACGCGAGCTCTTCACACGTACATTCGTGTTAAAAACTTGACGAAGAACTCGAGCGGCCTTTTTGAATGACTGAGGCGTTGCTGGCCTCGGAGTCCTCGGCGTCTCTCCGGCAGAAAACAACGGAGCAAGATTTTCTGTCGCTCTAACGGAAAGACCTTCTGCGACAACCTTCTCAGCAAGTCGAATCCTGGCATCTTCATATGGAACCGCAAGAATCGCTCTTGCATGGCCTGCAGTAAGCTTGCCCTCAAAAATCATCTGCTGTACGACTTCAGGAAGATCTAGCAAACGAAGTGAATTTGTAATTGCGGAACGAGACTTACTGATAGCCTTTGATAACGCCTCTTGCGTCATGCCGCTGGCATCAATGAGCTGACGATAACCCTTCGCCTCTTCGACGGGATTCAAATCAGAACGCTGAAGATTCTCGATAAGAGCAAGAGCGAGCATCTCCTCATCATTAACCTCTTTAATGATGACAGGCAGTTCCTCAAGACCAGCAAGCTTTGACGCCTGGTAACGACGCTCACCCGCAATAATCTCATAACCATTTCCATGCTTGCGAACTAGTAGCGGCTGCAAAACGCCATGTTCTTGGATTGACTCGCTCAACTCGCGAAGTTCAGTTTCGTTAAAGTGAATTCGCGGCTGATTAGGGTTGGGAACGATATCCTCAATAGGTAGTTTTGTTTCAGATGCGGCATTTGAAGCCGATGCAGCCGAACCGCCGGTCTCATACTCGGCTTCTGAGACCAACGCATTGAGTCCACGGCCCAATCCGCCACGTTTCTTTGCACTAGGCACGCTTGATCACCTCTTTTGCAAGGTTCATATACGCTTTTGCACCCTTATTTTGAGGTGCATAGGTAATTACCGGCTCTCCAAAAGACGGAGCTTCAGAAATTTTTACGGTACGAGGGATCAGTGTCTTAAACGCCTTGTCACCAAAGTACGATTGAACCTCCTCAACAACCTGATTCGACAGAGAAGTACGCGAGTCATACATGGTCATAAGTACGCCATAGGTGTCTAAGCCCTTGTTCAGACGTGATTTGACCATCTTCATTGACTCCAGCAGCTTCGTAACGCCCTCAAGTGCGTAATACTCACACTGGATTGGAATCAAAACGCTATCTGCTGCGGTCAGGGCGTTGATAGTAAGCAGGCCAAGCGAAGGAGGACAGTCGATGAATATAAAATCGAACTCGTCCTGAATCGGCTCAAGCAAATCTTTGAGGCGGGTTTCACGAGCAATTGCGCTTACGAGCTCAATTTCGGCGCCTGCAAGCTGAATTGTAGCCGGAATAACGAATACCTTTTTGCAATTTGTATCAAGAACAAGCGATTCTGCCGGCACATCATTCAGCAATGCATCATAGATGCACTGATCGAGGTCTTCTTTTTCAATTCCAAATCCACTGGTGCTGTTACCCTGCGGATCAAAATCGACAATCAGTGTCTTGCGACCCTGCTCACCCAGCGCTGCTGCAAGGTTTACAGTCGTCGTTGACTTACCGACGCCGCCTTTTTGATTGATGATTGCAATAACACGCGTGTCTTTTGCGCTCTTCGAACGCTTAACGTCGCGAAATCCCACGGTCCCTCCTGGTGTGTATTAAAGCTGTTAAACGGAGGATGTTTCACGTGAAACATTCCGATTCGATATCAACCGCCATGTTTCACGTGAAACACCACAAGCTGTTAATATCCATTATGTTTCACGTGAAACATCTAGGCAAGCGGATTCTTCTTTGCCATGCCATTTGCACGAGGCAATGAAACGGATGCCGGATGACTCTTCTTAAGAACAATGAACTCCCTGTGGCCCAAGCCCTCAGGCAAATCGATTGCATCATTCAGAAGCAAAGTGAAGCCGCAGATCTTAGCTGCTGACATGCCGGAAGCAAGCTCCTCATCCGATGGATTGCCCTTCGTGATAACAAATAGCCCTCCATCTTTAAGGTACGGAGCCGCATACTCAACAAGAATCGGTAGAGGGGCGAGTGCACGAGCGGTTACGACAGAGAACTGTTTCTTATGGCTTCGAGCATATTCTTCAAGGCGATCATGGACTGCATGACCATTTTTCAATCCCAGAGCATGAGCAAAAGTATTGACAGCATCGACCTTCTTGCCAACAGAGTCAATATAAGTAGCTTTTCGATGCGTGGTTATCGTTAATGGAATACCAGGGAAACCCGCACCTGTTCCCATGTCGAGCAAAGCACCCTCAGGAGCCTTATTGATATAAGGGAGCAAAACAAGTGAGTCGAGGATATGAAGTACCGCAGCATCTTCTACGTTAAGAATACGAGTGAGATTGGTTGTCTTATTAGTTTCAAGAACCAAATCCAAATGCTGAATACATTTCCTTAGATCAGCATCATTTATATTCAAGGAATACTCTTTGCAATAGGAGGTTAGACGACTTAACATCTCGTCAGCCTGCTGATCGGTGAGTACAAACAACAGAAGCTCCTTTCTGACAAAAATCAGTGTATCAAGAACTTTTGACAAAAAAAGGGGACGTGAAAACCACGTCCCCTAAGCATAAGCTCGAGTAGATTATCGAGCAACAATCACAACATGGCGATCGGGATCAGACCCCTCGGAATGGGTATCGACGGCATCATTGCCACGAAGGGCAATGTGAACCAAACGACGCTCATAGGCATTCATGGGCGGCAGGGAAACACTCTTATGAGTGCGGATGGCGCGCTCGGCAGCGGACTGGGCCATGGAAGCGACCTTGTCCTGTCGGCGGCTCTTATAACCCTCAACGTCAACGACGACCGGATACCTAAAGCCAAGCTTGCGGCTCACCAGCAGCGAGAACATAACCTGAAGGGCATCGAGGGTACGTCCATGGCGACCAATGAGAACAGCAAGATCAGGAGCCGTAACATCCAAAATCAGCTCGCCCTCGTCGCCCTCGTACTCATCAATAGGAGAGTTGGCGGCATCGAAGTGCGAAAGGATGGAACGCAGAATGGAAATCGCAACATCGGCAATGGTGTCGAGCTCCTCATCGGTCAGCTCTTCACCGGCCTTGTAGCGCTGTGCAATCTCGGGATAATCGCCCGCAATCTGCGGGGCAACCTCCTCAAGCATATCCTCGATGATCTCTTCAGACATAACGTACTCCAAAAATTAGGTACCTAAATAAGATTACTGTCCCATTACTTCTTCTTGTGCGGACGCGGCTTCTTCTCGCGACGAGTGACCTCGACCTGCAGCGGGGCGTTCTTAAGACGCTCCTCCTCTTCGGCCTTAGCCTTGTCGATAACCTTCTGCGTCACGAAGATCTGCTGGATAACCTGCCAGGCAGAGGAAACATCGTAGTACAGCAGAACGCCGACGGGCAGGCTCCAGCCCATCCAAAGCATCATGACGGTCATGACAACAGCCATCATGCGCATGCTCTGCGCCTGCTGGCCAGTCTGGTTGCGCGACATATAGAGCTGCGGAATCAGGGTAAGGACGGCAAAGAGGATCAGGCAGATCAACGCAGGCAGCGCAACCATAAAGCCATCGGCAAAAGAGGCGCTCGGCGTGGTGGTCAGGTCGGGCAGGATGTTGAAGAACGAGAAGGTGCCCTCGTTAAAGTACTGCGGCAGGTTGCGCAGAAGCGTGAACAGGGCAATCAGGATGGGCATCTGAATCAGAAGCGGCAGGCAGCCGGACAGCGGATTGAACTTGTTCTCGCTGTAGAACTTCTGCATCTCCTCGGCCTGACGCTGGGGATCGTCGGCGTAACGCTCCTGGATCTCGAGCATCTTGGGCTGCAGCACCTGCATGCGAGCCGTCGACTTGGTCGACTTGAGCATAAGCGGCGTCAGCAGCAGACGGATGATGACCACCAGGATGATGATGGACAGGCCCCAGTCGACCGCAAAGGTCTGGATGAGCTTGAGCAGCTCGAAAAGGATGTTAACAATCCAATCCCACATGTAAGTTTTCCTCCGATAGCGAGTGCCCGCTAGGGCACAGGGTCATAACCGCCGACGTGCAGGGGATTGCAGCGAGCGATGCGCCTCACGGCAAGCCAGCAGCCTCTCAAAACACCGTACCGCTCAATCGCCTGAATGGCGTATTGCGAGCACGTTGGGTAATAAATGCAAGCGTCAGGCAATAAGGGCGAAATAACCTGTTGATATATGCGAATAGGAGCGATGGCAACACGTCGCAAAACGTGATTGCTCATCGCTCCTCCCCGGCAACGCCGGCGCGTTTCATAAGCGAACGCAACGCCTTGTCCATCTCCTGCGGCGAGGAAATCCTCGTCTTGGGAGTCGCGAACAAGATGATGTCATAACCCGCAACGGGAAATCCGCAGCTGCGGGCGGCCTCGCGCATCACACGCTTAGAACGGTTGCGCACGACTGCACAACCGAGCCGTTTAGCACCAACGAAGGCGACCCTTCCGGAGTCGCCTTCGCCAACCGATTCACATATGGTCATTCGAATCAGAGGGTGATTGAAACGACGCCCCTGACTGAACACATGCTCGAAATCTTGCCGAGACTTAATAGTCTTCATGCGAGATGTGTGTATCGCTGCTAGACAGTGAGACGCTTGCGGCCCTTGGCGCGGCGACGGGCGAGCACGGCACGACCACCCTTGGTGGCCATACGGGCACGGAAGCCATGGGTCTTGGCACGCTTACGCTTATTAGGCTGATACGTACGCTTCATCTTAAGTTCCTCCTGCTGCATTTCGAGTGTCCGCGGGAGCGCGGACGCAGATATAGACACGTGAGCTTGAAGATTGTAGGGAAATCAATGTTCAAATGTCAAGAAATCAAAGGTAAAAGGTTGCAAAGAGTACACGGTTCCCCCATAAGCAGAACCGGCATTTGAGGCAGCAGGCAACTTTTCACGAAATTTCATCGAGTTTTCAACAGGTCGTGTTGGAAATGTTGAGAACTTTTCGTCCGTTTTCCAAAGTTTTCAACAGGTTTTGAAAACTTGTCGAAAGATGAGAAACATTGCGCGGTGAGCTACTATTTGTTCAAAACCTTTTGAAAGATTGCGAGCGGCATGTCTGACGACTTTTACACCATGGTCGATTCCGGTGATCCGGCACCCGACAACGAGCACATCACCGGCGTGCGCGAAAAACGCAACGAGGGTGAGCAGGTCATCGCACAAGCACCAAAGGCCATGTATGCAGCGCGCATCGCGGTCTACGATGACATGCTGTCGACACCGCGTGTCATCGTCATCGAACCGCAAGACGTCCGTACCTACTTGGAAGAGACAACCAACACCGTCTACCAGTGCATGAAAGAGCAGGGAGGACGCATCTCGCTGATGGTTATCCGCGAGATTGTCGAAAACTTTATCCACGCGCATTTTGCAGAGCCCATCATCTCGATTCTCGACGGTGGCGATACCATCCGCTTTGCCGATCAGGGTCCTGGCATCGACGACAAAGAGCGTGCCTTCGATTTTGGCGTAACCAGCGCAAACAGCAAGATGAAACGGTATATCCGCGGTACCGGCGCCGGGTTTCCCATGGTACAGGAGTACTTGGAAAACGCCGGCGGCGCCGTCTCCATCGAGGACAACATGGGCAACGGCACCGTCGTGACGGTAAGTCTGAACCCCAAGCGCGTGCAGGAAATCGAGCGTGCCGGCGGGCGCGGGGCAGCCGTGCGACCCGAAGCAGAGCAGCAGGCATATCCCCTAACCAACACGTTTGCACAGCAGCCTGCGGCGCAGCAGATGCAGCAGCCTGGAAGTTTCCCCATGCAAGACCCCCAGGCACCGCTGGGCAACGCAATGCAAAACATGCCGGAGAGCATAGGCTCGGCAGATCTGGACACAGGCACCGTGCAGCAGGCAGCGGCCATGCCAAACGCCCCGCAAATGGGCTATCAACCGTACCCGCAAGGGTATCCTCCCCAATATATGCCGCAGCAGGGATACGCCCAACAGTATCCTCAGGGGTACCAGCAGCCGTACCAACAAATGCCCCAGGCGCAGTACAACCCATGGGCCCAGCAGATGCCTCCGCAGCCTTACCAACAGTGGCCGCAAAGTTTTCAACAACAGCCGCTGCCTATGCAGAGTTCTCAACAACCAGCAGCTCAAATGATGTATCCTAATGCGGCGAATCAATATGCACAGCCACAGCAAAACGTATTTGTGAGCGAGCGCGGCGAAGCGGCGCTGGGCTATCTGGCTCAAAACCAAGAGTGTGGCGCAACCGACCTGGCACGAGCGTTTGGAAACTCAGCGCCCACGTGGTCGCGAACGCTCAACGACTTGGCACAGGCCGGCTTGGTAATCAAACATGGCCAGAAATATCATCTGACCGAAATAGGCAGCGCTCGCGTGCGAGCCCAAAGCTAGGGAACGGGAGAAACAGTGGACGAGGAAGCAAGCATCATCCTGGGAGATGCCATCGCCTTTTGTCAGCGCGACGGCCAAGATGCACGCCTCATCAATATGCTGGGACAATCGCGCGCCGTGAGCCTGACCGAGGACACTCTGACGATTGAGGCCCCTTCACGCTTTGCCATCGCTCAGCTCAAAAAGCATCAGCCGACCATCGAGGCTTACCTAGAAGAAATCGCCTTTGCACCGATTGCGCTCAATATCGTGGCACCGCAAGGCGCCTCGACAAATACGGCCCCGGACGCTCACCCGGTAGCGACCGCCACCGCAGCGGCAACGCCGGTGCCCGAGCCTCGACGCGACGATGTTTCCCGTGAAACCATGGCGCCGCAGCCGGCCGCTTCGTTCGCACCGGCGGTAGAGCCAGTCCCCTCGCCCATCCCGACCGCCACGCATATGCCCGTCGCACACGAGGCGACACCCGGAGAGGAATCGGGCATTGCAATCAAAAACACGTTGTCCGCCGACGATTTCCGCCGCATGATGACCCAAATGAACGGCAGGCCACCGGCGAAAAGCGCGAGTTCGTCCGCAGCGCCGGCAGCACCTTCGGCGGCGGCCCCGGCGGCAGTCGAGAAAAACGCGGACGGGGCGCCCCTCGCAGCGAATTCGAAATTCACGTTTGAAAACTTCGTCTT
>CAUGKA010000050.1 GCA_959599615.1 uncultured Collinsella sp.
TGCGAACCTCCAGTCCGGACCGCCCCGCGGTCCAACTTTCTGTCCGCACCCCCAATCGGCTCTCCGCGGTGGGTAATTCGACTGTTGCCCAAGAACTATTGCGGCATCTTGGTCTGTGTTTACGCATGGCTGTGCTCAATGTTGCCGTATCATAAGCCGTCGCAAACGTGAAATAGAAAGAAGGAATCCCATATGCAACTGGCGAATATCGTACGCGAGCGCTGGAAGGGCGTATTGTTCTGCCTGATCGTCGCCATCCCCGCGACGTTGCTCGGCAAACAGGTTGAGGTGGTCGGCGGGCCGGTGTTTGCCATCCTCTTTGGCATGGTCCTGGCGCTCGTCTTTCCCAAGAATCGTCGCGAACAGCTCGCCGCCGGTGTCACCTATACGTCTAAAAAAGTCTTGCAGTACGCGGTAATCCTGCTTGGCTTTGGCATGAACCTCTCGCAGATTCTGTCCAAAGGCGCTCAGTCGCTACCGATTATCGTGGCGACGATCTCGACCTCGCTTGTCATCGCCTTTGTGCTCTGCCGCGTTATGAACGTGCCGGGCAAGATCGCGACGCTTGTGGGCGTGGGTTCGTCGATTTGCGGCGGTTCTGCCATCGCCGCGACCGCGCCCGTCATCGATGCCGACGATCGCGAGATTGCCCAGGCTATTTCGGTCATCTTCCTGTTTAACGTTATCGCGGCGCTCGTGTTTCCGACGCTCGGCGGCGTACTCGGGCTGACCAACGAGGGCTTTGGCTTGTTTGCCGGCACCGCCATCAACGACACCTCGTCGGTAACGGCTGCGGCGAGCGCCTGGGACAGTATGCATCCCGGCGCCAATGTGCTCGAGAGCGCCACAGTGGTCAAGCTCACCAGGACGCTGGCCATTATTCCCATTACGTTGGTTCTCGCATGCTGGCAGATGCATCTGGCACGCAAGGCCGGCGGCGACGCCAAAAGCACGTTCTCGCTTAAACGCGCGTTTCCCATGTTCGTGCTGTTCTTTGTGCTGGCGAGCGTAATCACCACGGTGTTTCAGCTTCCTGCATCCATTACGGCGCCCATCAAGGAGCTGTCGAAGTTCTTTATCGTGATGGCTATGGCGGCTATTGGCTTTAATACCGATATCGTCGAGCTGGTCAAAAAGGGCGGCAAGCCCATCGCATTGGGCTTTTGCTGCTGGATTGGCATTGCGTGCATGAGTTTGGGAATGCAGCACGTGCTGGGAATCTGGTAGAGAAGTAGCTTATTTGCGTGCTGCGTGCTGCGTGCTGGCGAGCGCATCCTCGCGGTGGAGCGATAGGAGCTCTTGCGGGTATGGCTTGTCCGCAGGTTTATAGGTCCCGAAGAGCTCTTATCGCCCCGCCAGGATGGCGATGCGGGGCAACTCATATACTCGCAGGACGGCGGCTTCTGCCCTATAGTGTTTGGTGAGCAATATCGTTCAATTTTGAAACACTCGCCCGCGCGGCCGTCGGTGGCGGCGTGGCGCCGAGGACGGGGCGCAATATGAACAGTGACGCCAAGCTGCAAATCTTGATCGAGGCCTTGGCTGCTGCCGGGGCCTCGGCGTTGGCAATCGATGGGCATGGACACGTGGCGATATCGACCATGGATGATGCCGCGCTCGAGCAAGATGTCGCGGCATTTGTCGCCGAGCGCCTGGGACGCGTGGACAACGGCGCGCGCCTGGTGATGGGGCATGCGGGAGGGCGCTTGAGCCTCACGGTGCGTCCGGTCGCCAAGGAATACGGTGCGCTTTGGGTGGTCGTGGTCCGCGAGGTGCACGGTGTGGCGGCACACGCGGGTATTGAGTGGCTTAACGCAGATGAGGTCGAGGCGCGCTACGAGGCAAGCGCGTACGGCATTGTCGAAGGTGCCGCTGCGGTCGCTGGTCCCGTCTGCGAAAGCTATGCCCGCGGCGTGCCCCTCATGTTAGAGGGCGAGCTGGGTGCTGGCCAGGCAGAGATTGCAAAACGCCTCTATCTGGATGGGCCTTATGCTGACGAACCCTTTGTGTCCGTGGCACTTGACGAGCTCACGGATCGCGGCTGGCGCCATCTGCTCAAAAGCTCGGAATCGCCGCTGTTCCAGGCAAGGCTGACCCTTTGTATTGGCGGCTGGCATGCACTTTCGCCGCAGTGTCTGCGCGAGCTTGTCTCTACGATGACCGACACGGCGCTGGCCACGCGTTGCCATGTGGTTCTGACGGCAAACGATATGCCGGGCGGTGGCGAAAGCGATCAGGCCGCTTTTGTAACCGAGCGCTTGGCGTGCGCAGTAAGTGTGGCGCCTGCGGTTGCCGAGCAGGGTGGCGCATCGAAAAAGGTTGCGCAGTATTTGTCGTATCTGTCAGATGTCTTTGGAACTGCCGCTCCGAGTATGTCCGAGGAGGCTGCCTCGACGCTTAACGGCTATCGCTGGCCACGCAACTATCTGCAGCTTCGCGAGGTATCGGAACGACTGTATATATTAGTAGGGTCGGGTGTGGCGGAGCGCGCGGTGGCGGAGGAGGTGCTCGCCCAGGAGGATGTCATCAAAACCGCAACTTTTGGCGCCCCGACGCTCGACAGCGACCTGTATATCCTGCGTCCACTGGCCGATACCGAACGCGACATCGCGCGGCTGGTCGTAGGCTACCTCCAGGGCAACCGGACCCGCGCAGCCGAGGTGCTGGGGATAAGCCGCACGACTCTGTGGCGCTTGCTGAAGGACGACGACCGCTGAGCGAGGCACCCGTGACCGCGTGCGGCGCGTGTGCTACAGTCCAAAGCAGTAATGTTTCGATTGCGTTACGGCGTGCGGGGGCGTATGGCGGAGACTTCAAAATCAAACCGGAATAGACGGAGCGCGGCTCCAGTTAACCGCCGCACGACGTCCCGGACGTGGGGCAAGCACGCGTCGGGGTTCGACGGTTCGTTCAAGCGCACCAAATACGGCTATCCTTCGGCAAGCGCTCGCTTGGCCATGCAGGCCGAGTCGTCGCTGCGGGGGCGCAAGCGCGTGGTGGGCTCTAAGCTCAAGCACGACGGAACGCTGGGCTATATCAGCCGCGGTGCGGCTCGCCGCAGTGGGCTCAATCCTGCTGGCTGGCATCGATATGTGCCGATCGTGGTCGTTGCCGCGATAATCGTCATCGCACTCGCGGCACTCGGATATGCTGGCGGCGGTGCCAACTTGGACGCAATGTTCAAATCGCCCGAGCTCGCGCATGCAGGCACAGAAGTTGTCGAGGGTGCTCAGATCCAGACGGGCGTCGCGCCCCAGCGCGGTATCGTTGCGGCGGCCTCCACCATCGCCGATGCGCATAAGAACGAGGACGAACAAGGCGACGGCGCCGAAACGACTCGCACGAACGAAACGACGACAACTCCATCGGCAAGATAAGTTGCGAGCGGGGCAGCAAATTTGGGACGGGGCCTTTTAGCTGCCCAAGTGCCAGATGCCAACAGTGACGCGGTCGATGTCAGTCATCAACAGCGAGCGAGCCGCATTTGCGCCAAGGTGACGTGAAATGAGAGGGCGCTGACCTTTTGGTCGCGCCCTCGAAATTGAACGTCAGATTGGTGCAAATGCGGCCCGCGCAGCGTCAACGGGTCCGCCGTTTGTTAGAACGGCGGAACATACACGACGTTGTCGCGGCGGGGTTTGGCCTCGGGAAGCGTGTCCTCGGCGTAGCCCAGAATGCAGTTGCCCACACCGCGCAGGCTTCCGTCGGCGGGCAGACCCCACTTGGCCAGCAGTTCCAGTCCCTCGGGTGAGTCAAAGACCTCGTGCGCGCGGTGGATCCAACACGAATCGACGCCCAGCGCATAGGCTGCGTTGAGCAGGTTGCCCATGGCGAGCGAGCCGTCTTCCAGGTGCGTGGGCACGCTGCGGTCGACGAGCACCACCACAACGGTCTTGGCGCCGTAGAAGGGATCTCCCTCGCTGCCCATGACCTGGGCGTTGAGCTGCGAGAGGTGCTCGACGGTTGCGGGGTCGGTGACGGCGACGAACGTGACCGGCTGGCGTCCCATGCCGCTCGGCGCGTACTGGCCAGCTTCGATAATGCGTGCGAGCTTTTCTGCCTCGACGGGGCGATCGCTGTATTTGCGGCAGCTGCGGCGGTGGATGAGCGCCTCGATGGTCTCCATGTGTCCTCCTGACGTTGGTTTCGATGCCTCGTTCTTACCCGCCGAACCAAAATCGTAATCGCGCAGCCGGCCCCAAACAACGCAAGCTACCAAGTGGAAAAGTTGGTTTGCATAAAACTTTAGCCAGAATGTGACAAACCGGTGGGATGATTAAACGTTTTATCCCGTCTACCCTGCGGTTTTTTACCACTTGCCTAAATGATGCGCGCATAAGCTCTGATAAAGGTTTTACTAAAGGAGTGCCAACGTTTATCAACGCGCCATGGTGGCGCCGGGCCAGGAGGTAACATCATGTTCCAGGCTGGAGATGTCGTCGAGACCGACTTCGAAGGATTTCTGAAGCTGCTGCGTTCCAAGACGCGCGCTTTCGTGTCGATCAACGATCACGAGTACTACATCACGCACACCGATGGCTATTGGCGTGTTCAGGATTGCGAGGCCCTCAACGATAAGGGCCACTTTACGGACTGCTCCGAGCTGGTCAACACGGTCTGCGAGGTCGTCGAGCTGCCGTGGATCTGCGGCAAGAGCCTGCACGACAGCTTCTCGGGCGCCACGGTCTACGAGGCCGTCGCTGCTTAACAGCCAACAATCGATATTCTTTCGCAACCGCCGGCGCCGCCCCCGCGCCGGCGGTCTTTTTTGTCGATATGTTGCATAGGTCACACGTCTTGTACGGCCGCCCTTGACGATAGTCAAAAGTCGGACTAACCTGAAACTACAATTAGTCAAAACTCGGACTATCGAATGGTGGGAGAGATGGATTGCGCGGTTACGTTGGTCGATTTCGACCGGATGCTCAACGGACTCGACCATATCTATTCGGAGTTCTCGCGCGCCTGCGGCCTTTCGGACTGCGCTTACTGGATGCTCGTCGATACCAGCACGGCGGGCGGCAGCGTCGCCGTAAGCCGCCTGACAAGCGAATGGTTCTATAGCAAGCAGACCATCAACTCGGCCATTAAAACCTTGACGGCGCGGGGTTTTGCCACGCTGGAGTTTGCCGAAGGCAGTCGAAAAAACAAGGTTGTGTGCCTGACCGAAGAGGGCAGGCAATTTGCCGAGCGTTATGCGCTGCCGGCGGTCGAGGCCGAACAGCGAGCCTTTGGTGCGCTTGAGCCGGGGGAGCAGCGCGAGATTATGCGCTTGATCGGCAAATTCTCCCAGGTGCTCAGTGACGAGTGCGAGGAATTTAAGCAGCAGGTTGCCGCTGCAAACCAGGCGGAAGATCGACGCGAGGGGGAGTCGTGCGACTGTTAATGAGGTTTCTGAAGCCCTATCGAGGGCTTGTCGCAGTGACGCTGCTGGTGCTGCTGGTGGATAACGTCGGCACGCTGTTGGTTCCCACAATGCTGGCGAACATGGTCAACACCGGTATCACCACGGGTGATGTCGACTACATTTTGCGCAATGGCCTCTACATGCTTATCGCGACCGGCATGGCCAGCGGCGGCGCGGTGCTGGGCTGTTATCTGTCGGCGCGCCTGGCCGCCAACGTGGCCTGCGATATCCGCAATGCCGTGTACGACAAGTCGCTCGAGCTCGCGGCCAGCGACTTTGAGCGCTTTGGCACCGGATCGATGATCACCCGCTCGCTCAACGATATCAACGTGATTCAGCAGGCCATCCTGCAGACGATTCAGCTGGTGCTGCCGGTGCCGTTCTTGGCCGTCGCGGGCATCATTTTTGCTTGGCTCATCGATCCTGCCATGGGCACGCTGTTGGGCGTGGTCGTTGCGATCGTGCTGGTGGCGGCGGTCTTTACGGTGGCTAACGCCGCGCCGATTTTTATGCGCCTTCAGAGCTTTATCGACCGCATGAACGTGGTGCTGCGCGAGAACATCGTGGGCGTGCGCGTCATCCGCGCATTTAACAAGGAGCGCCACGAGGAGCAGCGCCTGGACGAGGTGTTTAGCGATTACGCGGCCAATGCCATCAAGGTCAACCACCTGTTTGTGGGTCTCGACAGCTCCAGCTTCTTTTTGATGAACATCGCCGAGGTGGCGGTGCTGTGGGTGGGCGGCAACCGCGTGGGCGTCCACGCCATGCAAATCGGCAGCATCTCCGCGGTGCTTGAGTATGCAATCCTGATCCTGTTCTTTGTGATGATGGCGCAGATGGTGATGCTCACGCTGCCGCGCGCCGCGGCGTGCCTCAACCGTGCGCAACAGGTGCTCGAAATCGAGCCGAGCATCGTGGACGGCAAGGCTACGCTGGGCGACGGGACATCTGAGTACGCAGACGGCGCCGACGCGGTGGCTGTGTTCGACCACATGTCGTTCCGTTTTGACGATGCCGACGAGGACACCCTGTGCAACCTGAGTTTTGCCTGCCGCCGCGGACAGACGACCGCGATCGTGGGCTCAACGGGCTCGGGCAAGTCAACGGTGGCCAAACTCTTGCTTCGCTTCCACGATGCCACGAAGGGCGCCATTCGCCTGAACGGCGTCGATCTGCGCGACCTTTCGCAAGACGACATCCGCGGGCGTATCGCCTATGTACCGCAGAAGGCATGGCTGTTCTCGGGCACGGTGGCGAGCAACCTGCGCTTTGGTAACGAGGGCGCGACCGAGGCTGACATGCTTCACGCGCTCCAGGTTGCGCAGAGCACATTTGTACTCGACCAACCGCAGGGGCTCGATACTCCGGTTGCCCAAGGCGGTACGAACTTCTCGGGTGGTCAGCGCCAGCGCCTGGCGATTGCCCGCGCACTCATGAAGCGCGCCGACCTGTATATCTTCGACGACAGTTTTTCGGCTCTGGACTTTAAGACCGATGCGGCGCTGCGCCATGCGCTGCAGGACGAGACACGTGACGCTGCGGTGCTCATCATCGCCCAGCGCATTTCGACTATTTTGCATGCCGATCAGATTGTGGTGCTCAAAGACGGCGAGGTCGTGGGCCTAGGCACGCACGACGAGCTCATGGAAACCTGCGAGGTGTACCGCGCTATCGCGGAATCGCAGATGAAGGGAGGTGAGTAGCATGACCGAGGAGCTCAAGAAGCAGGGCATCGCCGATGACGCCGCGGCTGCAGAGACAGTCGAGGAGACGGGCGCCGCGCCCGACCTGGACGAAGCCGCCAAGGCAGCGGCGGAGCGCGAGGCTCGCCGCCAGGCACTCTACGAGGAAAACGAGCGCGCCGAGGACGAGCGCGCCCGCGCTGAGGCAGAGCGCATGCGCGACGTTGACGACGAGGACGAGGACGAGACGCCCCGCGACACCTGGGCGACGGTGCGCCGCCTGTGGAGCGAGGCCGCCGGCGACCATTGGCGCTTCTATATCGTGTTCGCGAGCATCGTGTTCTATGTCATCTTTAACACCGCGGCGCCAGCTTACAGCGCCCGCGTGATCGATGAGCTGTGGGGGCACATGAAGTTGGCGTTTGCCAACAACACTACCTTCAGCATTACCTGGGAGAACTGCGGCAGGACCATCTTCATCTACTTTATGATCTGGACCGCCGCCGCCTCGTTCTACGCACTCCAGAGCTTTTTGATGTCGAGCGTTGCCGAGCGCCTCAACCTGCGCCTACGCAACCGCATCGCGCAAAAGCTCAACCGTCTGCCGCTTGCCTACTTTGACGCGCATCGTCCCGGCGAGGTCGTCAGCCGTGCGACCAACGACTTGGACAAGATGTCCGAGAGCATGCAGCGCGGCTTGCTGCAGCTTCTGGTGTCGATCGGTACCGTTGTGGGCGCCGTGAGCGTGATGTTCGTGTTTAGCGTGCCGCTCACGCTCGTCTTTTTGTTCTTTACGGCGCTTTCGCTGCTGGTGACGAAGGTCGTGTCGCGCCGCACACATGATGTGACGGGCGAGCGCCAGGAGTGGGTGTCCAAGATTACGAGCGCGGTCGAGGAAGGCTACTCGGGCCGTCTGGTGATCCGTGCGTTTAACCGCGAGCGCCAGAGCTCTGCCGAGGTACACGAGGCTTCGAAGGAGCTGGCGCGCGTGAGTACCAAGGCCGACTTTATGATTAACGCCGTCGGCCCCGCGGTGCGCTTTATCGGCCGTTTGGCGCAGATCGTGATCGCGCTGGTGGGCTGCAGCATGCTGGTTGCCGGCCACATGACCGTCGGCGTGTTCCAGGCGTTCTTTCAGTTTATCTATGAGGCATCCGAGCCCATGACGCAGTTGTCGTTTACCTTTAACTCGCTGCAGAGCGCGCTGGCGAGTGCAGAGCGCGTGTTCGACCTGCTCGATGAGCCCGAGATGGAGGCCGATCCGCTACCGGACGAGGCCGCCAAGCTGCCGGGTCGCGTGGAGGGCCGTGTTGCCTTTGAGCATGTGCGTTTTGGCTACACGCCCGAAAAGCCGCTCATGCGTGACGTGTCGTTTACCGCCGAGCCGGGCCAGAAGATCGCTGTGGTGGGAACCACGGGCGCGGGCAAGACCACGCTCATCAACCTGCTCATGCGCTTCTACGAGATTGACGGCGGGCGCATTACGCTCGACGGCGTGGATACGAGCCGCATGGATCGCGGCGAGCTGCGGCAGCAGTTTGGCATGGTGTTGCAGGACGCCTGGCTGTTCGATGGCACCATTGCCGAGAACATCGCCTATGGCTGTCCCGAGGCGACGCGCGAGGAGATTGTCGCGGCCGCACGTGCCGCTCAGGTCGACTTCTTTGTGCGCACTATGCCGCAGGGTTATGACACGCGGGTGGCCAACGATGCCGAGAGCATCAGCCAGGGCCAGCGCCAGCTGCTGACCATCGCGCGCGTGCTGCTCAACAACCCGGCGATCCTCATCCTGGACGAGGCGACGTCGAGCGTGGACACGCGCACCGAGCTTGCCATCGGCCGCGCCATGGACGCGCTCATGCGCGGGCGCACCAGCTTTGTGATCGCGCATCGCCTGTCGACGATCGTTGATGCCGACCTGATCTTGGTCATGGACCACGGCAATATTATCGAGCAGGGCACGCATAAGGAGCTACTGGCTGCCGAGGGTGCCTACGCCGACCTCTATCTGAGCCAGTTCGCATAATGCGACATAGGGACGGCCCCGCATGTCACATCGAAAAGAAGGCGCGCCGGGGGCGGATTCCCTGGCGCGCCTTTTGTGCTGGCGTTCATGCTGTGGCGGTTGCCCGCGGCCCTAGCGCTCGTCCACGAGCTTGACGACGAGGGCTTTGAGCTCGGCCACTTCTCGCTCGAGTTCCTTGACGCGACGGGCGTTTTCGGTGATGCCCTGGCGGTTGAGGGCGCTCTGCTCGGCGGCATCGTCGGGCATGTACTCGCGATGCTGCTTGGCGTCGAAGCTCTCCTCGAACACGCGGCAGCCGTTGCGCTTGATGATGCGCCCGGGCACGCCCACGACGGTGCAGTTGTCGGGCACGTCCTTGACGACGACCGAGTTGCCGCCGATCTTGACGTTGTTGCCAATGTGGATGTTGCCGAGCACCTTGGCGCCCGTGCCCACCGTGACATTGTTGCCCAGGGTGGGGTGGCGCTTGCCGGTGTCCTTGCCGGTGCCGCCGAGTGTGACGCCCTGATAGAGCACGCAGTTGTCGCCCACAATGGCGGTTTCGCCGATGACAACACCCATGGCGTGGTCGATAAAGAAATGCTTGCCGATCTGTGCGGCAGGGTGAATTTCGACGCCAGTGATATGGCGGGTTAACTGCGAGAGCACACGGGCGAGTGAGCGATGACCGTGCTCCCAGAGCCAGTGCTCGGGCACGTGGTTCCACTTGGCGTGCAGGCCAGGATAGGAAAGGAAGATGACCAGACCGTTTTGCGCAGCGGGGTCTTGCGCCTGGACGGTCTTGATGTCCTCGCGAATGGTATTGATAAAGCTCACCGGCCGCCCTCCCTCAGCGCCGTGACAATGCGATTCAATAAAGTATAGCGATTCGCTAGGGATTAGGAAGGGCGATCTTGCTTTGCTTTGGGCGACAAGTGTCAGTTATGCAAACTTGCTGGTAATGGAGTCATGCTTTTGTGGGGTTGCGCACGAGGGGGCGCCGCAACCGTATACTGGTCAACTTGGACGTGTCCGCGCCCACAACTGAGAGGTTTTACTTCATGGGTTTCATCAATTTCATTGCCGAGCTGCTTAAGGATCCGCGCACCGCGATTGCCAGCTGGATCGCCGCCGGTCCGCTTATGGCCTACGGCTGCGTGTTCCTGATCATCTTTATCGAGACGGGCGTGGTGTTCTTCCCGTTCCTTCCCGGCGACTCGCTGCTGTTCGCCTCGGGCTTCTTTGCCCACAACGGTGGTTTTAACATCGTGGCTCTGCTGGCCGTCGCATGGACGGCTGCCATCTTGGGCGATCAGTGCAACTTTATGATCGGCCATTTCTTTGGCCAAAAGATCATCGCCTCGGGCAAGGTGAAGGCCATGACGCCCGAGCGTATTAAAAAGTCCGAGGACTTCCTGGATAAGTGGGGCCATCTGGCCATCTTCCTGGGTCGCTTCTTCCCGTTTATCCGCACCTTTGTGCCCTTTATCGCCGGCATGGGCGGTATGCACTGGCGCAACTTTGTCATCTTTAACGTGCTGGGCGGCATTACCTGGTCAACGGTCTTCACGCTGCTGGGCTACTTCTTTGGCGGCATCCCCTTTGTGCAGGAGCACTTTGAGTTGCTGATCATCGGCATCGTCGCCGTGTCGATCATCCCGACCGTGGTCGGTTTGGTTAAGGCAAAGCTCGGTAAAAAGAACGCGTAGTCCGAGCTTGTTTTCGGACGTTAATTCCAAGGCCCGTCATCGGATTCGATGGCGGGCCTTTTGTGTTGAAGGCAAATGAAAATACTTTAC
Organism: uncultured Collinsella sp.; assembly: GCA_959599615.1. Taxonomy (GTDB): domain Bacteria; phylum Actinomycetota; class Coriobacteriia; order Coriobacteriales; family Coriobacteriaceae; genus Collinsella. The sequence continues at coordinate 10,894 of CAUGKA010000050.1, forward strand.
TTAGTTAAAGAAAAGCGTTTTATCCAAGGCGTGCGGGGAGTACAATCTCGTGCATGCGAATCGACGTGCCATTGGCTTTGATGCTGTTCGCGTGTCCCGTCCGGCTCTACACTCCGGGCGTGCGACGTTGCGACGCGGTCGGCCTCGGTCCTTGCGTGCGGGTTCGCGAGTGTGCAACTGTGTATGTAAGGAGCGACATATGACTGTCGAGAAGAAGGATATCGATTGGGGTAGCCTCGGCTTTGGCTACATGAAGACCGATTACAGCTACGAGGCTCATTGGAAGGACGGCGAGTGGGACGAGGGCGGCCTGACCGCCGACCACACCCTGCATGTTTCCGAGTGCGGCGGCATCTTCCACTACTGCCAGGAGGTCTTTGAGGGCCTGAAGGCCTACACCGCCGAGGACGGCAGCATCGTCTGCTTCCGTCCCGACATGAACGCCGAGCGTATGTACAACTCCGCCCAGCGTCTGGAGATGCCCCCGTTCCCCAAGGACAAGTTTGTCAAGGCCGTCAAGCAGGTCGTCTCTGCCAACGCCGCATGGGTTCCGCCCTTCGGCTCTGGCGCGACCCTGTATGTGCGCCCGTTTATGATCGGCTCCGGTGACGTGATCGGCGTGGCTCCCGCTCCTGAGTACACGTTCCGCATTCTCGTGACCCCGGTCGGTCCGTACTTTAAGGGTGGCCTTAAGCCCGTCAAGCTGCGCGTTTCCGAGTACGACCGCGCCGCACCGCACGGCACCGGCAACATCAAGGCCGGCCTCAACTATGCCATGTCCCTCAAGCCCACGATGGAGGCCCATCGCGAGGGATATGCCGAGAACCTGTATCTCGACTCCGAGTCCCGCACCTATGTCGAGGAGACCGGTGGCGCCAACGTCCTGTTCGTGAAGGAGGACGGCACGCTCGTCGTTCCGCAGTCGCACACCGACTCCATCCTGCCCTCCATCACCCGTCGTTCGCTCGTTCAGGTCGCTCAGGACCTGGGTATGACCGTCGATCAGCGCCCCGTCGAGTGGGCCGAGGTCAAGGCCGGCACCTTTGTGGAGTGCGGCCTGTGCGGCACCGCTGCCGTCATCTCCCCGGTGGGCGAGATTGACAACAAGGTCTATGGCGCCGACGAGACCGTGACCTTCCCGGCTGGCTACACCGAGATCGGTCCCGTGATGAAGAAGCTTCGCGAGACCCTGACTGGTATCCAGTCCGGTGCTGTCGAGGACAAGCACAACTGGGTTTACACCGTCGCGTAAGCTGTCTTAGCTGTCCGGCCCGAGGGCGACCTTCCTTTCCGGTGCGTCCTCGGACATGAAAGAACCCCCGCTGCGCACTACGTGAACTGCCTCCCATTTCTTGGACACAAGAAATGGGAGGCTTTTTATGGCTGGAA
>CAUGKA010000051.1 GCA_959599615.1 uncultured Collinsella sp.
CCTCGCGGCCGGGGGTCTTAAGGTCCTTCTTAAGAATGATGAACTTGAAGACGAAGTAGTACACCACGAAGTAGATGGGGCCGAGGAACAGGATAACCTGCCAGTTGGAGCCCTTGGCTGCACCCATAATGCCGTTAAAGATCAACGACAAGAGCGGGCCGCCGAAGGACGCGGAGCCAGCCACGTTGAACTGCAGGATATAGGTCAGCGCATAAGCAAGACCAGCCATAAGAGCGTGGAACACGTAGAGGATGGGCGCGATAAACAGGAAGGAGTACTCGAGCGGCTCGGTAATGCCGGAGAGGATGCAAGGCACCACGATGGCGATCATGAGTGCTGCGGTCTTCTTCTTGTTCTTGGGAAGCGCCGTCTTGTAGAAGGCGAGTGCAGCGCCGGGCAGGCCGAACATGGCGAAGATAACCTTGCCGTTCATGACAAAACGGCTGACCTCGATGTTAAACGGCGTGCTGGGAGAGCCCAGGATCGCATTGTAGATATTGATAGCGCCCTGAACAGTCTGGCCGTCGATGGTCTCGACGCCACCGAGCGACGTGAAGAAGAACGGCAAATAGACAAAGTGGTGCAGACCAAAAGGCAGGAGCATGCGCTCGCCGGCGCCGTAGACAAATGCACCAAAGGCACCCGTAGTCTTGATGAACTCGGACAGCGCACCGAGAGCGTTCTGAATAAACGGGAAAACAAAGGACATGACCAATGCGAGGATGCTGCATGAGAGCAGCGTCACCGCCGGGATAAAGCGCGTGCCGTTGAAGATGGAGAACACGGCAGGCAGCTCAATCTTGTAGTAACGGTTATGCAACCATGCGACGATTGCGCCTACCAGAAGACCGCCGATAACGCCGGTGTCGAGCGTGGTGATGCCGAGGATCGTGCTCTGGCCCGTCGTAAGATTCGCGGGATCGATGACACCAGTCGCCGTAAGGAACGTGCCCATCACGGAGTTCATGCACATGTAGCCCAAAAAGCCACAAAGCGCCGCGGTAGCCTTCTCGGACTTGGCGAAGCCATAGGCGAGACAAATCGAGAAGATAACCGGGATGTTGTTCATAACGATGCTGGCAGCGGCCTTGAGAATCGAAAAGAAGATCGCAAAGCCCGGAGCAGCAAGCCAGGGAACAGCTGCCGTAAGGGTGGGGCTGGTAAAGGCATTGCCAAAGCCCTGAAGGATGCCGGCGATTGGCAGGATCAGGACAGGCGTCATGAGGACTTTGCCCAGACGCTGGAACTTTGCCAGCAGCTCATCTTTGTTCATGGGATACCCCTCTTAAAGAAACGGGGCGTGCAGTTCTACAACCAACACGCCCCATAACAGTTATCAAGCGCTATGGAACTAGCTACTTAAGCTCCGGCCAGTAATCCTTATTGGCCTCGATGAGCTTGTCGAGCACTTTGCGAGCCTTCTTTGCGTCACCGACCAGACGATTAAGCGTGAGTGCCTGCAGAGCCTTCTCGTAGGAACCCTCCATCCAAGCCTCAACAGTCAGGCGCTCATAGGCGTACTGGTTCTCCATAAGGCCGCGATAGAAGGTACCGATCTTGCCAACAGCATAGGGCTGCGGGCCATTGGCGCCCACGCTTGCCGCGACCTCGACCATGGCGTCATCGGGCATGCCCTCGATAATGCCGTTGTTGGGCACGATGACAATGAAGGTCTTGTTGGTGTTGCGATAAATGGCCGAGGTGATTTCCACGATCATATCGCCATGAGCGTCGTTTTGCACAACCGAGGAGTTCTTTGCGGTGCCGACTTTGGCAACACGCTCGCACTCGGCGAACACGCGCTTTTCACGACCGTTGATAACCTCGTCGGAGCGAGTGTAGTCGGGGTCGAGGTGAGCGACCTTGTACTCGGGATACAGATAGTACTGCAGATAAGTGTTGGGCAGATAGTCGGGGAAGTCCTCGAGCATGTCCTTGACCATGGCGTAGGTATCAAGCCAGGACTGGTCACGCTGCTCGGCATCGGCAGGAAGGAAGCCGTTCTTCTCCGTGTACTCCTTAATCTGCGGGACGAGGTCATGGCCCTCTTCATCGTAGATGTGCTTGAACCAACCGAAGTGATTGAGGCCGAAGTACACGGGCTCCGTCTTGCTCATATCGCGACCGAGCAGGCGACCGTAAGAGCGCATGAGGTTGACAGGCTGGTCGCAGATGTTGAGGACGCGATGCTCATCGGGCAGGACGCGCTCGAGACCATATGCCACAATAGCAGCCGGGTTGGTGTAGTTGATAATCCACGCCTCCGGGCTATGAGCGCGAACGTCGTTGACGATCTCAACCATGTCATGCATGGAGCGCATACCGTAAGCCATGCCGCCAGGGCCCACCGTTTCCTGGCCGATGATTCCCATATGCAGCGGAATCTTCTCGTCCTTGCTGCGCATCTCGTAGCCGCCGGTACGAATCTGGCAGAGCACAAAGTCAACGTCGGTGTATGCCTCGTCCTTATCGGTGGTGTAACCAAACTCCACACCGGGCTCCTCCTCGGCAAAGAGGATCTTGCCAAACTCGCCGATCGGACGCTGACGCTCGGCATCGATGTCATAGAGCATCACGCGGTTCAGCGGCAGAATGTCCATGTGCTTGGTCAGGGCTTTAAGAATGCCAGGGCACCACGTGGAGCCGCCGCCAACGATCACAATATTGAGCTTATCCTTCATGTTCCGTCCCTCCAGGGTTGGCTGATCGGTGTTCTCGAAGACCTTGGGCTCCGCGGTTGTCCTCGGCTTGCTTCGTTTCGATTGATATTTTGCGACATAAGGTCATTTGCGAGTCCCCGTGTGGGCCAATGCGAAACGGGGACACATGATTTCGCTCACGACACAGATATGTGTAGGCAAACACGCGCGTTTGCCCAGTTCATGGGCAATAGGCAATCTTGACCGATTACCGATTTCTCACCTGGCTACACAAAGCGGTACCATATATACGGCGAGGTGCGAGGGGCTGAAACATCTTATGAAAGATCAAGAATCTTTTTATGATCATGTGCGAGCTGGCGAGAGCAAGCTCAACGATCTCGAAAGCGAGATCATGCGCTACATCATCGAGCTGCGTGATGATATTGACGATGTCACGCTTAAGAGCGTTGCTGAACGGTTCTTCGTCGCTCCCAATACAATCGTCAGGCTTGCCCATAAGCTTGGCTTCTCGGGGTTTACGGAGCTCAAACAATCGTATTCCGCCTCGCTCGACCGCAATCGATTCACTATCGAGGCACTTCCTCTTGATACCCAGCTCGTACAGACCAAAGATCTGCTTAACGACCGGGTCATCGATTCGGTTGTGAGTCTTATCCAGGACGCCTCGCATATCGTGTTCTTCTGCTCGGGTTTTTCGAAGTACCCGTGCCTCGAAATGGCTGAAAAGCTCAAAATAATGGGCAAGAATACCGACACGCTCAGTGAACGCCACGTCATGAGGCATTACGCAGAACTGCTTGGCAAAAACGACCTGGTCTTCAGCGTTTCAGTCAGCGGTGAGACGCAGGTGTCTATTGACGCCACATCGATAGCCAAAACGCGCGGATGCAAGGTCGTCACGCTCACCGGCTTTTCTCGAAATTCTCTCTCGAAACTAGCCGACTACCCCATCTACACCGTGCAAAAAGAAATCCGCTTGGGCAGCATGGACCTCGACAGTCGATTGATGTTCTATTACGTTTTCGAATTGATATTTGAGCGTTACTTCAAACTGGCCAAGAAATAAAACTTGGCATGCGTCCGGCTTCGACCCTTTAGCAGCCTTCTATATGAAAGGTATCGTCCTATGCAACGCGTACTGTTTATCTGTCATGGGAACATCTGCCGCTCGACGATGGCTGAGTCCGTGTTTACCGAGCTGGTGCGCCGCGCTGGGCGCGCGGGCGAGTTTGTCATCGATTCTGCAGCGACCTCGACCGAGGAGATCGGCAACCCGCCGCACCACGGTACCGTTGCCAAGCTACGCGAGGTCGGAATCCCCGTCGTCGCCCACCGCGCGCGCCAGGTGCGTCGCGCGGAGTATGGCGACTGGGGTCGCATTGTCTATATGGATGCTGAGAACGCGCGCGGCCTGCGTCGCATCTTTGGCGACGACCCCGACGGCAGGATTACGCGCTTGCTCGACTGGACCGATCGCCCCGGCGACGTGGCCGATCCCTGGTATACCGGCAATTTCGATGCCACCTACCGCGACGTGCTCGCCGGTTGCGCCGCTATGCTCGAGCAGCTGTAGGTTCGCGGAGGCACGAACCTCGCGAGCCGCGTCATCGGCATACAGATCGAGCGTGGATTTTCTCCCACTTTGAGCATTCAAGTGCGCTCTAGACGGGAGAAAATCCACGCTCATTATCTCGGATAGCGGATGCGACAAAGGCACTATCCCTTTGTCGCGTCGGGGACTGTCCCTAGACCGGCTTGACCTCCAGCTTTATCCCCTCGGCACAGGAGTCACCCAAAACATCCGAAAGGGCCCAGGTCGCATATAGCGGCAAATAAAGAACAGCTCCGCTGCGTTCAACGTTGCCTCTCGAGAAAACAATCCCGAGCCTTACACCATATTCGGCCGTATCAAGCACATGGCCGAGTGCGGCGTGCGCATGGTAATAGGAGCCCGATTTAACCTCGATCGGAACAGCTGTTCCATCCGGTCCGTCAACCACAAAGTCCACTTCACCGCGCTTTTTTGTCTGATAGTAGTAAAGCTGGCGATTTTGGGCAGCCAGCTGCTGAGCCACCACGTTTTCGTACACGCCGCCGAGGTTGGGCTCCTTGCTGTCGAGGTACGCCGCCTGGGCGACCCCGATGGGATAACGGGCCATCAGCATCCCGGTATCGGACTGATACAGCTTGAACTGCGACGGCCGCGCCGTCTTAAGCAGCGGGGACTTGGGCTCGGTCACGATGTCGGTCTTGAGAGCGACGCCGGCATCGACAAGCCAGACAAAATCTCGCTGGTATTTCTCGTAATGAGCCTTGGGATCTATGGAGTTGAGCACGAAACGCTTGTTCTCGCCCTCCAGCATGACGGGCAGTTGGTCGAAAATGCTCTGCACCTGGAGCGCGCGTCCGTTCGCGTATTTTGAGATATCCCGACGGTATTGCCCGTTCAACTCAGACTGGAGCTGGCGGACGGACGCCAAATCACCCTGCGTGTCGAGGAATCGCTGCACGACTTCCGGCATACCGCCGACAACGATATAGGTCCTGAAGTTCGCCATCATCGCTTCGTGAATATAACCAGGAACCGGCGTCTCGTTGCGGCACGCATTGCGAATCGAGCTTCGCGCCTCTTCGCTCACCCCAATCGCCCAGCTGAACTCCTCAAAATCCAGCGGGAACATCCTGAGCTCATGGACGTACCCCACGGGATAAGACCTGACGCCCTTGAATTGGGTCCCAAGCATGGACCCCGAGAATGCCCAGCGACAACGGCCGTCCTCGACAAGGAACTTGGCCATCGTCATGATGTCCGGCGCCTCCTGCACCTCATCGATAAATACAAGAGTTTTGCCCGGCGCTATCGACTTGCCCGTGAGAAGCGTCACCCTGCTGATGAAGTCATCAGCATCCCTCGCCCCGAGAAGGGCGTCTTTTGCCTGGCGGTTTTCCGCGAGATTGAGCTCGATATAGGTTGCGTAGTTTGACTTACCGAACTCGCGAATCGAGTAGCTCTTACCGATTTGGCGAGAACCCGTGACGAACAACGCCTTTCGTTCAATGGATCTCTGCCAACAATCAAGCTCATCAGCGATTTTCCTGCGCAACATAAGCTCTCCCATCGCCTCGATAAATGAAATGCAGATATTTATATCGACTATTATCGATGAAATGCAGAGATTTTTAGTATCGAAATCGGATGAAATGCAGAAATTTGAGCTTACTCGCGCACAGAACAACGACGCGTGCGCCTAAGCATGGGCATAAGTGAGGTCGGGATTCTCGCATACAAATCGAGCGAGGACTATCTCCCACTTTGAGTGCGAAATTGCGCCCAAAACGGGAGATAATCCACGCTCGATATTTCGACGGGAGAAAATCCTCGCTCGGTTACTCGTCGACGATCTCGGCAAGCCAGACGTTCAACGTGTCGACCTCGGGACAGCAGAACTTTGCCATGCCGGGCTCGTTGCCAGGCACGGTTCCGCCATAGCGCAGGATATCGATATAGGGAAAGCCCACATGGCAGGCCATGGAGCACATCTTGCCGCGATCGCGGTCGAAGTCAAAAACGTCGCCCGGCTTGTGACCATGGTGGCAGCGGCACGCACCTAGCTGGTCCACGCAGCTCACGCGGATACGCGGACGCTTGCCACGCGGCGCGCCGAGCGGCTTGTTCTCGCCCGCAGGCTTGACGCCGCCCTCGCCAGCGTTACTCATGGTCGATCACGTCCAGGCAGGCCTCGATGGGCAGGCCGGCCGACTTGTCCTCTTGGTCGGCATTGCGCTCGATAAGCTCAGCCACCACACGCATGGCATCGGACGTCGCGCGCTGCAGACTCCAACCTGCCATAACGCGGCCGACGAGCACCGCCGAGAACGTGTCGCCCGTGCCCGGGAAATAGACCGGAATGAGCTCAAAGGGAATCGTGAAGTACTCCCCCGCTACATGGTCGTAACCGATAACCGCGTTCGTGCCATTGACCACGGCGCTCGTAATGACCACCGACTTGGCACCCAACTCGCGCACGGCGTCCACAAGGGCGCGGGCCTCATCGGGCGTGATCTGCTCTGCAATAGGCGTATCGGCGAGCAGACAGGCCTCGGTGTAGTTGGGCACCGCGTAGTCCGCGCACTCCAGCAGGTGCCGCATGAGGCCAATCGTGGACTCGGGCACGCCGGCATAGAGCTTGCCGTTGTCACCCATGATGGGATCGACGAACACCTTGGTGCCCTTTTGCGCACGGCGGTGGCAAAAGTCCGAGATGATACGCGTCTCTTCCTCGGTCACGATAAAGCCGGTCGAGATGGCGTCGAACTCAAAGCCGAGCTCCTCCCAGATAGCGAGGCTTTGACGCACGTACTCGGTGGTGTCGTGGATGTAGAACTTGGGGTAGTTGAGCGTGTCAGAAACGAGCGCCGTCGGCAGGTTATGGATACGGTAGCCCATGTGCGACAGCACCGGCAGCATGGCGGAAAGCGCGACCTTGCCGTAACCGCACATATCGTTAACCAGCAGCAGCTGAGTATTCTTCATGAGGGTCTCCCTTGTTTCGGGCGCGGCGCGGCAGCGCCACAGTGCGACTAAGTGTAGCGCAGGGGACGTTGTGAACGGGCGCCGGCACCGCAGAGGACGAATTGTTGCGGAAAGGTTACGGGAAGGAGGAAGTTAGTCGTTGGGGACGTTCTTAAATGACTAGTCGACACAAGGAGTGTCCCCAAATGCCGGCACATAAGGAACGTCCCTAAGTGCCGCTCGAACATAATAAGTTTGGTACCTTGACATTTATTTACCGTGCTCCTAAATTGGTTAGGCACAAAACAATTCAACTACCTAACTAAAGAAAGGAGCGAAGCTTAGATATGTGTGTTGAACCACTCGTCCTTCCGCATGAGCCCGGCGGTGACCCGTCGCAACCGGTAGACATACCCGAAGCGGTCAGCGCCGAAGACAAACTCGCCAAGCGCATCCTGAGCGGCCTGGGCTTTTGCGGCCATTACATGCATTTTCATGGCGGAGGCGTGTCCGGCAAGGCGCCCATCATCTGCCTGCTGGCCAAGCAACCCGGCGGCGAGATGTCGCAGCAGGAGCTCGGCATGCACTTTGACCTCAAGCCGGGATCGCTTTCCGAGATCCTGTCCAAGCTCGAGCTCAACGGCCTCATCGAGCGCAGCCGTAACCCCAAGGATCGACGGCAGCTCACCATTCGCCTGACCGAAACCGGCCGGGAAAACGCCCGCATCGACCAGGCAGCCCGCATTCGCTTTAGAGAACGGGCCTTTAGCGCGCTCACCCACGACGAGCGCGAGGACCTCGCCGAAATGCTCGACAAAATCCGCGTAACCTGGGAGGAACTGGATGATTAAAACCCTCATGGGAAGCATCCGCGACTATATGAAAGTCACCGTTGCCACGCCGCTGCTCGTGCTTGGCGAGGTGCTCTGCGAGATGCTGATTCCATTTATCACCGCCAACCTGATCGACGCCATCAAAGACGGCGCCACCGTAGCCGAGATGCTTCCCACCGCAGGCTTTTTGGTGCTCATCGCGCTGACGTCGCTTGCTTTTGGCGCCGCGGCCGGCGTCACCTGCAGCCATGCGAGCTGCGGGTTCGCCAAGAACCTGCGTCACGACCTGTTCTACAAGATCCAGACGTTCAGCTTTGCCAACATCGATGAGTTCTCGAGCTCCTCGCTCGTCACGCGCCTGACCACCGACATCAACAACGTGCAGCAGGCCTTTATGATGATCATCCGTATCGCCGTGCGCGCGCCGCTGGTATTGATCTTCGCCTTTACCATGGCATTTATCATGGGCGGCAGCGTTGCCATGGTCTACCTGGTCATCATTCCGCTGCTGGGCTTTGGGCTGTTCTTTATCATCTTTAAGGTGCGCCCCATCTTCTCGCGCGTGTTCCACAAGTACGATGCCCTTAACGAGTCCGTCGAGGAAAACGTCACCGGCATGCGCGTGGTTAAGAGCTACGTACGCGAAGACTTTGAGAAGGAGAAGTTCGCGGCCGCCGCGCGCGATGTCCAGATGGACTTCACCCGCGCCGAGAAGCTGCTCGCCTTTAACAACCCCATGATGAACATCTGCGTCAACGGCGCGTTTGTCGTCATCATCTACCTGGGCTCCAAGCTCATCATCACGAGCCAGGGCACGCTGTTCGACGTGGGCCAGCTCTCCTCGACCTTTACCTATGGTTTCCAGATTCTCATGAGCCTGATGCAGCTGTCGATGATCTTTGTCATGGTGACCATGGCCGACGAATCGGCACACCGCATTGCCGAGGTGCTGGCCGCCGAGCCCACGATCGCCGATCCCGCCGAGCCCGTGCTCGAGGTTGCCGACGGTTCCATCGACTTTGACCACGTGAGCTTTAAGTATTCCAAGCATGCGAAGCGCCAGGCGCTCGACGATATCGACCTGCACATTACGAGCGGCGAGACCATCGGCATCATCGGCGGCACCGGCTCGGCCAAGTCCACGCTCGTTAACCTCATCGCCCGCCTGTACGACACCACCGAAGGCGCTGTGCGCGTGGGCGGCGTGGACGTGCGCGACTACGACCTGGACGCGCTGCGTCACCAGGTCGCCATGGTGCTGCAGAAAAACGTGCTGTTTAGCGGCACCATCGCCGAGAACCTGCGTTGGGGCGACCCGAACGCCACCGACGAGGAAGTCCGCGAGGCAGCGCATCTGGCCTGCGCCGACGAGTTTGTCGACGGTTTCCCCAAGGGCTACGACACCTGGATCGAACAGGGCGGCTCTAATGTTTCGGGCGGTCAGAAGCAGCGCCTGTGCATTGCACGCGCCCTGCTGCGTCGCCCCAAGATCTTGATCCTGGACGACTCCACGAGCGCCGTCGACACCAAGACCGACGCAAAGATCCGCGCAGGACTGGCAAGCTATCTGCCCAACACGACCAAGCTCATCATCGCCCAGCGCATCAGCTCCGTGCAGGACGCAAACCGCATCGTCGTCATGGAGGGTGGCCGTATCGCGCAGATCGGCAACCATGACGAGCTGCTTAAGACAAGCGAGATCTACCGCGAGACCTTTACCTCGCAAAACAAGATGTCTGCCGAAGGTACGCAAGACGCCGACGACGTCTCTGGCGACGCGAACACGGCGGCAGACAACACCGACATGACCGCAACGCAAGCTCAGACCCAGGAAGGAGGCGAGGCCCATGAGTAAGGCAACGACCGCCGAGCGCGCGCTCAACCGCAAGGGCGGCACCATGTCGCGCCTCATCAAGACGCTCTTTGGCTTCTATCCCGTGCTTTTGCCCCTCGTCGTCGCCGGCGTGGTGCTCTGCGCCATCATCAACTCCATCGGCGCGACCTTCCTGCAGAGCGCCCTGCAAATTATTGGCGAATCGTGGCAGTCGGGCGATTGGGGAGCCGCGCAGCCCAAGATCGCGCAGCTCGTGACCACCCTCGCCTGCATTTACGGCGTCGGCGTCCTGTCCTCGCTCTTCTGGAACCGCGCCATGGCTATCGTCACGCAGGGCTCGCTCGAGAAGCTGCGCGAGATGATGTTCAACCGCATGCAGGACCTGCCGATCCGCTACTTCGACACGCACCAGCGCGGCGATATCATGAGCCACTACACCAACGACATCGACACGCTGCGTCAGATGATCAGCCAGTCGCTGCCCAACCTGCTCATGACGATCATCATCATCGTCACGGTGTTCTTTATCATGCTGTACTACAGCGTGTGGATGTGCTTGGTCATCATCGCCGGCGTCGCCTTTATGACCTTTATGACCAAGCTGCTCGGATCCAACTCCGCGCGCTTCTTCATTGCGCAGCAGACCGAGCTTGGCGTGGTCGAGGGCCATATCGAGGAGGTCATGAACGGCCAGAAGGTCGTCAAGGCGTTCTGCCACGAGTCTGCCGCCGAGGCCGATTTTGACGAGCGCAACGAAAAGCTCTTCGAGGTCTCCCAGAAGGCCAACATGTACGCCAACATCCTCATGCCCATCCTTATGAACCTGGGCAACCTGCTCTACGTGCTGGTCGCACTGGCGGGCGGCATTTTCCTGGCGCTGGGCGTGCCCAACCTGAGTATCTCGGGCATGGCGCTGTCCATCGCCGTCGTGGTGCCGTTCCTCAACATGACCAAGCAGTTCTGCGGACAGATCGGCCAGATCTCGCAGCAGATCAACGCCGTGGTCATGGGCCTCGCCGGCGCCGACCGCATCTTTGAGCTCATCGACGAGAAGCCCGAGGCCGACGAAGGCTACGTGACGCTCGTCAACGCACAGGTGAACCCCGAGACTTGGGAGTTCGAGGAGGCTGACCACCACACCGGCATGTGGGCGTGGAAACATCCGCACCGCGCAACCGGCGAGATCGAGTACGTCCCGCTGCGCGGCGACTTGGTCATGGACAACGTCGACTTTGGCTACACCCCCGACCACGAGGTCCTGCACGGCGTGTCCGTGTTTGCCAAGCCGGGTCAGAAGGTCGCGTTTGTCGGCGCCACCGGTGCCGGTAAGACGACCATCACCAACCTCATCAACCGCTTCTATGACATCGCCGACGGCAAGATTCGCTACGACGGCATCAACGTCAATAAGATCCGCAAGGCCGATCTGCGCCGCTCGCTGGGCGTCGTGCTGCAGGACGTGAACCTGTTCACCGGCACCGTGATGGACAACATCCGCTACGGCAACCTGGACGCCACCGACGAGGAGTGCATCGCAGCGGCCAAGCTCGCGGGCGCAGACGACTTTATCACCCGCCTGCCCGACGGCTACGACACCATGCTCACCGGCAACGGCGCACAGCTGTCTCAGGGCCAGCGTCAGCTAATTTCGATCGCCCGCGCCGCCGTCGCCGATCCGCCGGCGATGATTCTAGACGAGGCCACGAGCTCCATCGACACCCGCACCGAGGCCATCGTGCAGGCGGGCATGGATAAGCTCATGGAGGGCCGCACGACGTTTGTCATCGCACACCGCCTGTCCACCGTGCGCAACTCCGACGCGATCATCTGTCTGGACCACGGCCGTATCATCGAGCGCGGCAACCACGACGAGCTAATCGCCAAGCGCGGATATTACTACCAACTGTACACGGGAGCGTTTGAGCTGGAGTAGGAACGGTTACTGACGGAGGGTGCCCCGGGGCGTCGGGGTAATTCCTCCGTGCTCAAACATTCT
>CAUGKA010000052.1 GCA_959599615.1 uncultured Collinsella sp.
TCGCCTGCGTGCGAGGCTCTTTTGCGTGATACCATCTTGACGGTAATAATCGATGGCCTAGATGGTGGTGCGGAGACGCATGAATGCGCGGTTTACCTGCGCGTTTGGGAGAATTGGGGTGCAAGTCCCCGGCTGTACCAGTAACCGTAATTCCTCTTGGCTCGGGATGTTCGCGTCGCAGATCGGACGACGTGCCCGAGTCGTTAAGGTTAAGTCGGATCGCCTCCCATCTTGCATGCGGCTGCGGCGTATGCCGCCGGTGTGCATAGGGCTCTGGAGGGAAGGGGGACCCCGATGGGGGAACTCGAGCGCAACATGCGCGATGACGTGGGGCAGCCTCAAGGCAACGCTCCAAGTACAGACAATGGGAGACAAATGGATATGTTTGTGGACGAGCGTCAGCGCGTCTCGCATCGCCGTGGCGCAATTGCGCGCGGCGTAGCCAAGCGCGGCCTGGTGGCATTCCTGGCCTTCGCGATGGCCTTTGGCACCACGCCGGCTCAGCTGTGGGCCGAGGGCGCCGAGGGCATTGCCGAGGCTGTGGCTCAGGCTACGACGCCGGACGAGGGTGCAGCGCCTGCGGATGGTGCTGCCGACCAGGGTAAGGCCGAGGTTTCGGATTCCGAGGGCGCGCCTGCAGCTAGTGCCGCCACTACAGAGGCGGCAACTGGCGACGAAGGCTCGGCGACGGGGGAGAGCCCTGCCACGAGCGTGCAGTCTTCGACGGCATCCGCTGGCCAAGCAGGATCTGCCGCCGCGACTGCCGTCCAGACAGAGAACCCGACAGAAACCGGCGATGTCGCCAAGAAGCAAGTCGAGGTCTCGTTCTCGATTGTCGGCACCGATGCCGACGGCAAGGCTCAGACCTGGGTGGCACCTACGCAACTCAAGCTCGACGAGGGCGCGACGGCTGCGGACGCCTTCGTTAAGCTGCAGCAGAAGACGGGCTTCAAGGCGGACTACGATGCAAACACGGCATACGGGTTCTACCTCAAGAGCATTACGTCCCCGACGGATAGCCGCACGCTTGCCTACGACGCGACAACTGGTGCCTTCTGGCAGCTCTTTGTTGATGGCGCGTCTTCCTCGGTTGGCGCGAGCAGCGTCAAGCTCACCCAGGGGCAGAAGATTGAGTTTGCCTATACGGCTGGTAGCTCGTCCCCTGTCGTTAAGGACCAGCTTGCTGCGAATGTGACCGTCATTGGTCGCGATGCCCAGGGCAAGACTCAGACTTGGGTCGATAACGCGCAGTATGTGGTGACGTCCGGCTCGAGCGCACTTGACCTTACGAAGGTCGCGCTCGAGGCGAATGACATCGACGCCGTTGCTGCGGGCTCCTTCATTCTGAGCCTTAAGTACAACGGCGTTGAGCTGGGTACGCCGCTCGATTATTCGACCCATTGGCAGCTGTTCATTAACGGCAAGTCGAGCGACTACACGGCAGACAATGTCACCATTCATGCTGGCGATACCGTTACGTGGTTCTACGGTGGCTGGGGCGACCAGTTGCCGTCCGATTCCGTCCATGCTTCCGTTCAGGTCCTCGGTAAGGACAAGGACGGCAAGCAGCAGGTTTGGGCTTCGACGGGCCAGACGAGCCTCAAGGCAGGATCCACTGCTAGGGATCTGTTGGAGCAGACTGGTCTTGAACTCAAAGCTACAGAAGAGTCTTGGGGCTGGTACCTCAGGGGCATTACCTCGCCGCTTGATGGTGAGACCTATTGTGGCTCTGATGCTGCGACCAATAGCTATTGGCGCTTCTACGTAAAGGGCAAGTCCGACGTAAAGTACAAGTTCGCCGACGTTGGCGCCGGTGCCTACAAGCTCCATGAGGGTGACGCCGTCACCTTTATGTATGCTGGCGACAGCGATGCCCTTCCTGGCCAGGTTCTTGGGTCTGTCGATGTTATCGGTCCCGATGTCAACGGCAACAATACTCGCTGGGGCTCGGCAAGCAATGTTTCCCTGCCCGAAGGCTCTACGGCCCAGGACCTTATTGAGACGGTTCTGAAGGCGAAGGGCGTTACGTACAACGGCTCCCAGAGTGGTGAGTACTGGTTCCTGAATTCCATTACTTCGCCGTTCGATCACAAGCCGTATGGCTGGGATGGTGCGACCAAGAAATATTGGCGTCTGTTTATCAACGGAGAGCCCTCATCTCTCTGCGCCAACCAGGTCACGCTCAAGAGCGGCGACAAGGCTACGTTTGCCTACACCACCGATAAATCGCCCATGCCCGATCCCGACAAGATTGTCGTGGACCCGAGTGCAACGACTCCTGATTGGGATGCCGAGTGGGCCGGCTACGGCAACAGTGGCAACGGTTCGACCGTAACGGATGCCAAGACACCTGCGCAGGCCGCCGGTCTTAAGTGGGCCTTCGATTGGAAGGCCGAGTCTGGTCAGCAGTATGCCAACTGCAGCGAACCTGTCATCGCTAACGGCTTTGTGTACATCGCGACCGAGAACGAGCTCATTAAGATCGATTCGTCCACGGGCAAAAAGGTTGCCTCTGCGCCGCTTGCCTCCAAGGTGAGCTATACCTCTCGTCCGATCTATACCAACGGCCTTATCATCGTTCCGCTCAACGGCGGTGCGGTCCAGGCGATTACTGCAGACAAGCTGATCTGCAAGTGGCTGACGCCTGGTTTGACGGACTTGACGCAGAGCTCCTGCACCGTCGTTTCGGACGGCGAGTATGTCTATGTTGGTACGGTCGATATTTCGTATGACGAGAACTACAACGCGACCTACGGCAACGGCTCCCTGAAGCGTATCAAGATTGCCACGGGCGAAGTCTCTTGGCAGAACATTGACCCTTCCGAGGGCTATTATTGGACTGGCGCTGCGCTGACGGATAAGTACACCATTGTTCCTACGAGCGCGGGCACGCTTAAGTGCATTGATAAGACGACGGGCGATGTCGTTTCGACCATGAAGCTCGGCGCTGTCGCAAATGCCGATTGCATTGCCGATCCGTCCAATGGTCCGACCTTCTATCAGATGACGCACGACGGAAAGCTCCATGTGATTTCGCTTTCGGCGAAGGGTGTGCTGAGTGAACAGAAGACGGTTGATCTGGGCCTTACGAATAATCTGAGCGCCCCTGCGGTGTCTGGTGACAATCTGATTGTCGGCGGACAGACGGCTACTGGCTCTGCTCTGGTTCTCTATAACCTGAAGACGGGTAAGACCACGATGGTCGCTGCTGCCGACGGCAAGGCGCTGCCGGCTGGCCTCAACGGTATTGCTGCTACTCCGCTGGTGAGTGTTCAGGGCGGCAAGACCTATGTGTACTTCACCGTTAACAGCGCGGATAGCAAGGATTACGTCAGCTACTCTGCTGGTGGTGGCGTGTATCGCTATACGCTCGGCGACGCAGAGGCGACGCAGATTTATGATGCGGCTGGCCATTACCAATACTGTGACTCTCCGGTCATTGCCGATGCTTCTGGCAACCTCTACTACATCAATGATTCGGGTACTCTGTTCAAGCTGGGGGCTGTCGAGTCTTGGACGGTTGCCTTTAATTCCAACGGCGGGTCTGCTTGCGACACTAAGTTCGTTGCTACGGCCGACGGCAAGCTGGTCAAGCCGGCCGATCCGACGCGCGATGGCTACACTTTCGGCGGTTGGTTCACCGATGAGGCTTGCACGCAGGCGTATGACTTCAGTACGCCGGTGACGGCCGACCTGACGTTGTATGCCAAGTGGACCAAGAATGCCGTTAACCCTGGCGGTAATGGCGGTTCTGGCACTAATGGTGGCAACGGCGGCGCTGGCAACGGTTCCGGTGCTGGCGCTGGCGCGGGTTCTGGCTCCGGCTCGAAGGGCGGCGCTATTGCCCCGGGCAAGAAGCCGGTGACCAAGACGACGGTGTCGACCAAGACCGAGACCAAGGACAGCAAGTCCGACAAGAAGGACTCCGATAAGTCCGATAAGAAGGACGAGAAGAAGTCTGACAAGAAGTCTGGCAAGAAGGACAGCAAGTCCGGCAAGAAGTCCGATTCCAAGTCCGATACGGGTGCTGTTTCCACGACCACTGCTAAGAAGTCCTCTAGTGCTTCCGAGCAGGAGACTGGCATCAACCCGCTCGCCATTGTTGGCGTTGCCGCCGGCGTCATCGGTCTCGCCATCGTCGGCGTGTTCGTGTTCACCAAACGTCGGTAGGTGAGGGCTGTGTCCAATAAATCCAAGGACGCTGACCCCAAGCAACCAGATTCATCGTTCATTCAGTTCGACGATGCAAAGCAAAAGGGCGCCGCTTCGGCGGCGTCCGCCCCTCGTCGCAAGGCGCTCCTTGGTGTTCTGACTGCCGTGTGCACCATTCTGATCGTCGTCTCGCTGGGCTTCGTCCATCCTTCCGAGAGCGGCGCCTGGTCCATTGACTGGCTCGTTCAGACCGTGACGGGGGAGAGCGTCGTCACCAAGGACACCAAGGCGTCTGGCTCGACTACGACTTCGGGCGAGGCCAGCTCCGAGGACTCCAAGTCATCGAATGATGCAAAAGACGAGTCCAAGGACGATTCCGAGTCTTCAAACAAGGAATCGGATAAAAGCTCGGATAGCAAGAAGTCCGATGGTCAGGACGGCAAGAAGTCTGGCGATAAATCCGCTGCCCAGAATACGGGAGCCGGCGATACTTCCAATGTGTCTGGCGGTGCTTCTTCGGGCGGCGGCCAGTCGTCTGATGGAGCCTCCAGCTCTAATGGTGGAAACGCCTCCTCGGGCGGCCAGAGCGGCTCGCAGGAGTCCAGCTACGTAACAGTGACGGTTTCGGTTACATCGAGCGCTGTGGGCAATCCTGTGTCCTCTGGTGGCACCTTTACCTTTAACGAAGGCGCTACCGTCTACGATGCCCTGTGCGCGCTGGGCCTTTCTGTCAACGCACATGGCTCGTCGTACGGCACGTATGTCTCCGCGATTGGTGGTTTGGCCGAGAAACAGTACGGCGGCACGAGTGGCTGGATGTACTCCGTCAACGGCACAACGCCCATGACGGCGTGCAGCAACTACGTTCTCTCCAACGGCGACAACGTGGTCTGGTATTACGTAACGGGCTAGAGACCTCGACATATCGCACCAAGCGGGCGGTTCGGACAAACATCCGGGCCGCCCGCTTTTCATGCGTAGAGGACTTGGTCGCCGGGTCTCTCGGCAAACAAAAAACCGGTTGGAATGGGAATTCCAACCGGTTATACATTCAAGCAAATAGCGAATCGACTACGACCGTGCGCCCTCGAGGAAGAAGCGACGGCTGAAGTAGTTGTACCAGGTGACGAGGAACGTGGCGATGGCCTTCATGGCCTGGTAGCCGATGCTCAAAAACGTGACGCCCACAAACATGTATAGGTCGTTGAGGCCCAGGCCGATTACCGACAGGATGGTGAAGATCGTGAACTCGCGCTTGCGGCTCATGCCCTCGCGGTGGTCGAACACATACTTCATGCTGAGCCAGTAGTTGACCACGACGGACGTGATAAACGAGACCGTGGTGCTCATCAAAAAGTCGAGGTGAAACAGCTCGACAAGCGCAATGAGCATACCCCAGTCGATGCCAAAGGAGATAAGACCCACGACAGCGAACTTGAGGAACTGCTTGGTATGAGGTTGTGCCAGTGCCTTGCGCACGTAATCACATCCAATGCGTTGATGAATCGAGCAGAGGATACTTTAGAGCTTTTGCAAGGGAAACGTAAGGTCTTTGCCAAGAACTATACGAACTCGCCAAATTATCAAGTGCTAATCCGCAAACGTTGAAAATTTGCCCGTAAACGAGCAAAGCCCACGAACAACACAGCGCTCGACGCGCGTCATCCGTGGGCATCGTAAAGCTGTAAGGTTGCGAGTTACTTGGTCTCGTCGCCTTCCAGGAAGATCTTTCGGGTCACAAAGTTGTAGACCATGACAAGCGCGGTGGCGCAGATCTTGGCGATATTGGCCTCGAGTCCCAGGCCGGCGTTGAGTGTCAACACGATACCGTCGTTGAGTGCCAGGCCGATCACGGACAGCACGACAAAGATAATGAACTCGCGGCGGCGGCTCATGCCCTCCTTGTGCGCAAACACGTACTTCATGCTGGCGAGGTAGTTAAAGATGAGTGAGATGATAAAGCCGCTGGTGTTGGCGATTAGGATGTTGAGGCCCAGACCGTAGTGGAGCAGATTCATAATGCCAAAGTCGATGACCGTGGCAATGACGCCGACGACGCCAAATTTCATGATCTGCGCAAGGAGCTTTTGCATGGTACCTGCCTTAAGCTGGCGCCGAAGCGCTGCGGGGATGACAAACTTGGCACAGTTTAGCCAATCCCCGCGGGTGGGGCTAGGCGCGCTCCTCGATAGCACCGTTTCTATATGCATCGAGCAGCTGGCGCAGGTCCTGGATCTGGCTGCGGATCTTGGCTCCGGAATCGGTGTCGCTCACCATGCGGCGACGGTCTGCTTGGTCAAAACGGTTGGTCTCGCTCTCGATGTCCACGTTGCGTGTGAGTGCCTCGGCAACCGTCGTAAAGGCCCGGTGCGACTTGAGGCGGCAGCCGCGCGAGCTCGAGATGAGCGTATAGCCGGCGATACCCGTCTTGGGATGGTAAGCGCGGCAGAAGCCGCCATCGATGACCAGCAGCTTGCCCTCGGCGCGGATGGGCTGCTCGCCCTTGGTGGTTTTAACGGGCGTGTGGCCGTTGATGATGTGACCGGTCGGTGAGCATGCCATGGGCGCGACGCCAAACTCGCGCATGATGTCATCGCAGACCGAGGGCGACTTGGTAAGCGTAAAGTACGGGTCCATCGGCTCGACCCAGGTGCTCTTATCGGCGATATAGGCGCGCTCAAAGGTACGCACCAGGCGTCCGCTGGCGGGTGAGTTAAAGCCAATCCACAGGTACCACATCCAGTCGAGAGCGTCGCGGTCGCCCACGCGCCAGGCGCGGCGGGCGATGTGGTCGCAAAAATCGAGATAATCGCAGCCAGCGTGCCAGGTGCCCAGGCAGTTCATGCTGCTAAAGGTGCCGTCTTCGTTGAGTGGCACGCAGCCATGGAACAGCAGGTTGCCGTTGGCGACCTTGTACATCGAGCCGTGGGAATAGAGGAAATCGATATGGCGATGCAGGTGATCGGCGGTGACAAACTCGGACACGAGCTTGTCGATGATGTGCTGCTCCTGAGACGTGAGCGTATAGGGGTCCGTCGGGTCGACGGTGGGGAAGTCGTTGGTCGTGAGCGGCCACACGCTGCCGTCGGCGAGCGTGACCGTGCCGGTGTCGTGGTCGATCTTGTCGAGTAGCAGGCGGTCGGTCATATCGAACTCGGGATGGCGCTGGATAATCTGGCCCTCGAGCTTAAAGAGCAGCACGTTGATGGCCTTGATCAGCGGGGTGATGGACTCACCGGCGGTGTAGGTGGCATCGGCAAAGGCGACAAGCTCACGCAGCGAGATGCCGTAGTCGTTCTCCAGGATCTCGTAATTGTCGTAGCGTAGGTTGTTGCGCAGCACCGTGGCGATGCAGGCAGGCTCACCGGCCGCAGCGCCCATCCACAGCAGGTCGTGGTTGCCCCACTGGATGTCGAGCGAATGGTAGGTGAGCAGGCGGTCCATAATCTTGGCCGCGCCGCCGCCGCGGTCGAAGATGTCGCCCACCAGGTGCAGGTGGTCGACGGCCAGGCGCTTGATGAGCGAGGCAAGCGACTCGATAAAGTCGTCGGCGCTGGCGGTCTCCAGGATGGACTCCACGATGCGCTCGTGATAGCGCACGCGATAGTTGTTCTCGTCCGGATGCGTGTGTAGCAGCTCGTCGATGATGTAGGCGTAATCGCGTGGGATGGCCTTACGCACCTTGGAGCGCGTATAGCGGCTCGAAAGCGAGCGGGCGACCATGATGAGCTGGTCAAGCATCGTCTTGTACCAGGTGGGCGAGTCCTCGCGCTGGCTGCGGACCAGCTCGATCTTCTCGCGCGGGTAGTAGATAAGCGTGCACAGCTCGCCCTTCTCGTCAAAGGAGAGCGTTTCGCCAAAGATCTCGTCGACATGCTCGCGCACGACGCCCGAGCAGTTGTTGAGGATGTGCATAAAGGCTTCGTACTCGCCATGCACGTCGCTCATAAAATGCTCAGTGCCTTTGGGCAGGTTGAGGATGGCCGAGAGATTGATGATCTCGGTAAACGCGGATTGCTCGGTGGGAAATTGTTTCGACAGCAGACGCAGATACTTGAAGTCTTGCGGATTGCGATCGAATGCGACCATGAAACACCTTCCGATGGGGTTGGTAAAACTGATAAACAGCGTCAAACGTTTATCAGTATGCGCCGCTTTTGTTTCGATTGGGGGTGGGAGGTCGAATTGTTGGCCGAACGGTTTGGTAAATCGATTTAGTTGAGGTAGATATGGCGGTTGGGTGGAGACGACAGAGGGTGTTTTCTCAGATATTTATGCGTGGGGCCGGTGGAGACGATGGTGGTAAAGATGTTCGCTATTATTGCTTCGATTTGGTAAATAGTGGACATATGTACCGTATGTAGGCTCACTGTGCGATAATTTGCGCAGCAATGAGTAAGGAGCCTCATATGAGTGATTTTGTCCTGACCTGTGAATCCGCCGCCGACCGAACCCGTGAGTTCTTTGCGTCGCGCAATATCCCCGTCGTGTGTTTTCATTACGAGATCGACGATGTTGTCTATACGGACGATCTGTATCAGTCGATTACGCCGGACGAGTTTTTTGCCCAGATTGCCGCGGGCGCCATGCCCAAGACGTCTCAGGTGAGCGTGGGCGAGTACGAGGAGTTTTGGGAGCCGTTTGTTGCCGAGGGTAAAGACGTGCTGCACCTGACGTTGTCGTCGGGTATTTCGGGCACGTATGGATCGGCCTGCGTTGCGGCGCAGATGCTCGCGGATCGCTATCCCCAGGGCGGCAAGGTGCGCGTCATCGATTCGCTGGCAGCGTCTTCGGGCTTTGGCCTGCTGGCGGAATGTGCCGCCGACGTGCGCGATAGCGGGGCTTCACTCGACGAGACGGCCGCCTGGATCGAGGAGCACAAACTCAACCTGCACCACTGGTTCTTTTCGGCCGATCTGTCGAGCTACCTGCGCGGCGGTCGCATTTCGGCTGCGAGCGCGATCATCGGCACGGCGCTTAAGATTTGCCCGCTTATGACGGTCGATTGCGAAGGTGGGCTGTCGCCACGTGAGAAGATTCGCACTAAGAAGCGCGCGATTTCCGAGATGGCTAAGACCATGATGGCACACGTGCAGGACGGTGCGGATTATTCGGGTAAGTGCATCATGTCGCACTCGGCGTGCCGCGAGGATGCCGAGGCGGTTGCGGCGCTGATTGAGGAACAGGTTCCGCAGCTTAAAGGCAAGATTGAGATCAATAACATCGGTACTCTGATTGGCTCGCATACCGGACCCGGTACGGTGGCGCTCTTCTTTATGGGCGACAAGCGCGTGGATTAATTTGCCCCATCACGTCGCTGCATGATTGCTCAAACGAAAACGGCCCGCCTCACGTTTGTGGGGCGGGCCAAGATGTTTTGCTAGCGTTTCTTTCCGCGGAAGAAGAAGCCGTGCAGCGAGGGCTTGAGTCCACGGTTGGCGCGACGCTCCTCGATATGATCGTGGATCGAAGCAACGCGCTCGATGACTTCGTCGGGAATCGGCACGTCGGGATTCATGTTCTCGACCTGACTGACCTCGGCGGCGGCAACCTGGTCGATAATGGGTACATCGTCGTGCGAGATGACGGGCGTGGCGTCTTCCTTCATCTTGCGGTAGCGCTGCATCATGTCGGTCTGCAGCTGCTGGGCCGAAGGCGGCGTCCAAATGATGGCGTTGGCACCGGCGGCGATGGTTTCACGGATGCTCTCGGGCGTCTTGCCGCCCGGTGCGATGAGCGGCAGGTTGGGATAGTGCTCGCGCAGCTCGCGCAGGACCTGTGGCGTGTTCTTGCCGGCCGCGATGTTAAGAATCTTGGCGCCCGCGCGCACCTTTGCGTGAGCATCGTCGTCGCAACGTACGACCGTGGCGATGACGGGGATGTCGGCGATGTTGGTGATGTGCTCGACCATCTCGGCGGTGGCGGGGGAGTTGACCACACAGCCCGCCGCGCCCTGCATCTCGGAGACGGCTGCCATCTGAACGGAGCGCTTGCCGGTGGTGGTGCCACCGCCCACGCCTACGAAGACCGGGCACTCGGCGACGGTCAGCAGCGCCTGCGTAATGGCCGGCTGCGGCGTGAAGGGGTAAACGGCAAAGACGGCATCGGCATTGGAGTTGCGGATGACCGCGACGTCGGTGGTGTAGATGAGCGATTTGATACGACGGCCGAAGAGCGTGAAGCCGCTGGCCTCCTCAATCTCGTCAGGCATGCGAAGGGCCGCCTTGCGCAGGCGCCCGTCGATGGGCAGCGGCTCCATGGGAAGCAGTCCGTTGGGGGTCACGGCTACCTGGGGTTCGGTGAACTCGTCTGCGAGCTCGACCTCGGAGAAATCGACCGAGGCGACAATGTCCTCGTGAACCTCGGCAGGCACATCGATGGGGGTTTGGTCGTTTGCCGCGGCAGGCGTGTCGAAGGAGCTGGTGCCGACGAAGGCGTCGACGCGCTCATTTAGATCGTTGAGGGTATCCATGGAGGCTCGATTCTATGTGATGACGGCCGGCAGGGTGCCGGCAGCGTTGTGCTTGCTAAATCGTTTGACGAGTTGATTTTTCCCCGCCGCGTCCTCCGTTAGACCGAAGGGCGGCGAACGTGAAGGAGCTGTGGTGGCGGGGATCGAGGTGCTATCTTGAAAGTCCCGTTTAAAAGAGAGGTGACGCGGTATGGAATTTTCGGCAATGTTGGGCTCGATTGGCCTATGCGTGGGCGCAATCGTTGCCGCCGCGGTCATCTACTTTGTGGTCACGGCCATTAAGGGCAAAAGGGCCGAACGCAAGGAGCGCGCGATGCTTAAACAGCATCGCGACCAGCAGGACAAACGCGCACGGAGATAGCTTGTTGAGTTTTGGATCCGTACGCTAGCTGCGTTTTCGGATCAGGGCAATGTAGAAGCCCTCAAATTCGCGGCTGGGCGGAATGGTGAGCGTGCCGGGCAGGCCGTTGGCGATGGCCGATACCTGACCCGCGGCAATGGCCTCGGTCAGGGCGTTGGACTCGATGCGCGGCTTCTCGCCAGCTTCCTGGGCGCGGCGTGCCTCACTTTCGCTTGGCGTGCCGTCGAGGGGGATGAGCTCGCAGTCCATATGCTTGTCGAGGGCCTCTTGCAGGGCGTCCTCGTTTTCCTGCGGCAAGATCGAACAAGTCGAATAGACGAGCGTGCCGCCCGGTTTGAGGGCTCCCATGGCGCGGTCCAGAAGTGCTCGCTGCGAGCGGGCGCACTTGCTCAGCAACTGCTCGGTGAGGCCGCGCAGGCTCTTCTCGTTGCCGCTGACGACGGTGCCCGTGCCGGTGCAGGGAGCGTCGAGCAGGATACGGTCAAAGCGGAAGAACTCGTCGAGCTCGCGTGCGTCGATGCGCATGACGGGCACGTTTTTTGCGCCTTGGCGGTGGAGGTTGGCTTCGAGCTTCTCGGCGCGGGGAATGCTCATCTCGCAGGCGGTAAGGTGCGCCTGCCCCTGCGTGAGGGCGGCGATCTGCGTCGTCTTGCCGCCGGGGGCCGCGCACAGGTCCAGTATGTCCTCGCCGGCCTGGGCGCCCAAGACCAACGGCGGCATCATGGAC
>CAUGKA010000053.1 GCA_959599615.1 uncultured Collinsella sp.
GTAGGGGGCGCCGCTGCGGATGATGGATTCACGCACCAGGACGTCCATGGCATCGAGGGTGATCTCGGGCATCTCTCGATACCTCTGCAGCACCGATAGCTCGGTGCAGGCCAGAATGACACGGTCGCAGCCGCTACGGGCGAACTCCCACATCACGCGGTCGAACTTATCCATATCGGGCTCACGTCCGGCCTTCACATCATCGTAGATAAGCGACATCACATCGTTCTGACGTTTCTCGCTGGGATAGACGACCTCAACACCCGCAGCCTCGCATTCGCGGCCGTAGACGCCCGCGCCCACGGTTCCGTCGGTGCCCATGATGCCAATCTTGCGCACCGGCTCGGCTGGCATACTCAGGTTGGGGTCGAACTCGCACTCCCCCATCACCGCACCCGCAAGGGCATAGCGCACCGACTCACGCGGCATGTGGATAATCGGCACCTTTGTAAACGACTGGATCTGGTCGTAGAAGTAGTGTGACGTGTTGCAGGGAATGGCAATGTGCGCACAGCCCAGCGACTCGAGTGCCTGGGCACACTCTTTCATGGTCGCCAGCAGCTTGGCGTGCTCGCCAGTCTTAATGGCCAGCGTGCGGTCGGGCATGGTCGACTTGGAGAGCACCACCATGTCGATATGATCCTGATCGCAGGCAGCAGCCGTATGACGCACTACCTGGTCGTAGTAATACGACGTGGCCTCGGCGCCCATGCCGCCGATAACTCCCAGCTTTTCCATCGCCGCCTCCTTGGTGACGCTTGCGCAATTGCGCGTATCATACCCGCGCCCGCCCGATGTAAACCGGACGGGCGCCGCACTCATCTACTTGTAATACGTCTTGAACAGCTTAAAGTGGCGCAGCTTGGTGTGCCACATGCGCAGCCAGCGGTTAAAGACAAAGTCGCCCTTCATAAACGAAGGGTCGGCGCCCTTGCCTTCCTTGTCCAGGCGATGCACCTTAGCGCGCAGCTCGGGATCCTTGACGTACTTGTCGACGACGCCCGTGGGGACGACCATCCACAGCGCCTCGTCCTGCGCCGTCACAAACTCCGGCTCAAACGGGCGGTTGAACACATACTCGTCCACCACATACTTGGCAACGTTAAAGCCGCTGTTAGTGACGTAGTAGTTGCTGCGACCTTGGCGCGTGTTGAAATCGAAGAACTTAAACGAGCCGTCGCGCTCGTCGTACTTAACGTCAAAGTTGGAATAGCCCACAAAGTGAAGGTCCTCGAGCAACTTGCGCACGCCGCCCATGAGCTCGTCATTGGGCTCGGTGATGATACAGGCGTGGTTGCCGACACCGTGAGGCTGATGCTCCTCGAGCAGCACGTGACCCAGGCACATCATGCGCACCTTGCCGTTGCGGTCGGAATAACTGGTGAGCACGCGCATGCACTCGTCATTGCCGGGCACGCGATCCTGCAAGATCAGGTCGTCGGTGTAGCCGCTGGCATACGAGTCGCGAATGACCTGTTCCAGCTCGGCACGGTCGGCAATCTCATAGGCCTTTTTCTGGCCCTCGAACTCGTGCTGCCACCACATGATGCCGTCAGAAGGCTTCAGGATCATCGGGTAGGGGAAGTCAATCTGGTCGAGCACTTCGGCAGGTGCCTCGCCTTGGGCGTTCAGCATCGCCATGGTGAAGGTAAAGGTATGCGGATAGGGCACGCCGTGCTTCTCGCACAGCTCGTAGAAGATCTCCTTCTTCTGACATTGCTCAAGCATGCTATAGGGAGCGTAAGGCGCGACGATGTTATCCGCCAACTCATGGGCATCCTTGGCCTGAGCCACGAGGGCAACATAGTTATCGCCACAGCCCACAAGGACAATCGTCTTATCGGCATGCGCTTGGGCAATGCCGTTGACGGTCCTGAGCATCACAGGCATGGTATCGATATCCACGTTGGGCGTGTAGTCGATAATCTGGCTACGGTACGCGGGACCCGTCTGGTACTTGCCAAAGACCAGGCTCTTGACCTGGTACTCCTCGTAGAAGGCGCGCGCCACCGAATAGGCGTTGATGTCGCCACCGAGCAGCACGGGAATGAACTCGCGCTCTGTAAACTGCAATGCCATGGAAACTTCCTATCATGAACTGCCCACACAACGGGCGGTCTTTGCGCAACTGATTTATTCTAGCGTGCCGAGCCGCTGGTGCCCAAAGCTCCACCGTATCTATGGTAATCGACGTGATCGTCCAGCATAAAGCCGCACTCACCGCGATGGGGCCTTGTAGCTGCAAACCCCCTGTTGAGATAGCTTTCACGGCCGAAAGCCCGTCCGCAAACAGGCCCCAGTAACGTTAAAGTTGAACTCTATGGTTTCTCAACAATTCATCATAACTGCAGGTCAAAGCCAAAGCCTCAAGTTCAACTTGACCCTTTGGAACCTTTAAGGTTCAAGTTGAGGTCGAAAGCAGTAGTAGAATACCGTTCGAACCATAACCTACGATTGATTGCAGAGGGACTGGATGCAGCATTCGAATCATCGCACCGCAGCGCTCATTGCGTCGAAGCCGGCTCGTATCATCACGAGCGCCGCGCTCGCCGTTGCGCTGACGGCCACGCCGATGCTCTCCCCCGTTGCGGCGTATGCCGCCTCGCAGGCAACGCAGGACCAGCTTTCCGCAGCCCAGCAGAAGATCGAAGCCGCCACGAGTGCCTACAACGACGCCCGCACCAAACTCGATGACCTGCAAAAGCAGATTGACTCCAACGAGGCAAGCATCGAGGAAATCGAGGCTAAGCTTCCCGAGCAGCAGGCCAAGGCAAGCTCCGCCATGCGCGATCTGTACAAGTATCAGAAGGGCACCAATCCTATCGTGAGCTTCCTGGTCAACGCGCAGAGCCTGGGTGAGTTCATCACGACCTGCAAATACACCAACCAGATCACGAGCTCGAGCGTCGACGAGATCGAAGAGCTCAATAATATGCAAACCGAACTCGAGCAGAACAAGGCCGAGCTCCAGCAGGCCAAGTCACAGCTTGAGGCAGAGCAGAAAAACGCCGAGGATGCGCTGGCGCAGGCCCAGCAGCTCCGCAGCGAGGCACAGGCAAAAGCCGAGCAGGAAAATGCCGCCGAGCTTGCCAAGCTTGAGGCCGATAAGGCCGCTGCCGCCGAGAAGCTCTCGGGCGAGGGCGTAAGCGGCGGCAATTCCAGCAGCCAGGCCACCAACACCAACACCACCATAGACACCACGGTGAACAACTCCAATACCGGTAGCTCCGATTACGATTCGTTCATTAATGAGTGGACGAGCCGCATCGATAATTATCTTGCCGGCTCCCCCATGGCAGGCCAGGGCTATAACTTTGCCGTCGCCGCCTGGAATACCGGTGTCGACCCCCGTTGGTCCCCCGCCATCGCCTGTATCGAGAGCACCAAGGGTGCTTATTGCGCCAATTCTTACAACGCCTGGGGCTGGAGCGCCCGTGGCGGCGGCTGGCGCAGCTTTGGCAGCTGGAGCGAGGGCATCTCCGCTCACGTTGCCTATCTGGGTGCCAACTACGGCTCCACCCTTACCCCGGCAGCGGCCAAAAAGTACTGCCCGCCCACGTGGCAGGACTGGTATAACAAAGTCGCCGCTCAGATGAACCGCATCTAAGTGCAACTGCAAAGGGGCCCCAAACGGGACCCCTTTTCTTTGGCCTTGCTAGACCAGAATTGGCATGCAGGCATAAGTGAGTGTTGGAAAAGTCGCTTGAGACTGAAACCCCTTCCGAAGGCAAGGTGATCCCACCACAACGTTATGGCGCGAGTGTGTCAACGGGAGCAACGATGATGCCATCGGGCGTTGTATGAACCGGCATGCCGAACCCAATGATGATGAGTTTTGCCACAGGCGGCTTCTCGCCACGCTCGACCAGCTTTCGCTCCAGCCGAAGCAGATTTGCAGATGCCTCGGGGATTTGAGGGCTTCCAAGCTTCACCTCCACGGCAATCCAAGTTCCATCGCGCCTGTGGATAACTGCGTCAACCTCGAGATCGTCGGCATCGTGGTAATGGGACACCAACGAGTCAGTTGCGGCGGCGTAAACCTTGAGGTCATGCAGGACGAGGGATTCGAAAAGCAACCCCAGTGTCTTCGGGTCAGATGCCAACGACTCCGGATTTGCTCCGAGCAGCGCAACGGCAAGCGAAGGATCGGCGAGATGCCTCTTCGCCCCCTGCCGCAGCTTCACCGGAGACCTGAGCGCTGGATGCCAAGCGGGGATATCGTCGATGATATTGATTCGTCTCAGGGCGTCCATGTATCTGGAGACCGAGTTCTTCGAAACGCCGGTACCGATATCTTTGTCAATAGACTTTGAGCCAGCAAGCGTCGACTCATTCCGCGCTAGCGATGCCAAAAGAGACCTGACCTTGACCGGATCGCGCTTAACGCCATCGGTTCTAGAAACATCCGATTCGCATACGCCATCAACATAGGCAGCGGCTATCTGCATGGCATCGTCAGTCGTTTTCCCCATCGCCTGAGGCCAACCGCCACGACACAACAAATCGGCGATTCCGGCGATGCCGGAGATTGACCCGACAGCCTGCTTGGCAGGGTAACCGGAAAGAAGCGTTCCGATCGAAACCGCGCCAGAAGAAACGCCAAGCTCGAACATCGTCATGGTGTCCATTCGCAACCTAGCTATTCGCCCAACGCCGCTATGCATCGGCTGCATCGAATCCCGAGGCGTTGCCGAACCCGTAAGAATAAACTGACCGGATTCTCCCCTCCTTGCATCGCACTCGAAACGCACGGCATCCCACAGCTTCGGCTCTTCCTGCCATTCATCGATGAGCCTGGGAGATCGCCCTGCTAATGCTTGCGCCGGATCGATCCGTGCCAGCTGGAGAGCGGAAAAATTTCCAGCCGGATCGGAAAGAGACAAGGATGAATTAGCAAAACGACTAGCCGAAGTGGTCTTTCCGCACCACTTTGGACCCTGAATGAGGACCGCACCGAAGATATTGAGATTACGGCTGATTGCCTTATCGATGCATCTATCTACATACCTATCCACACAGCCTCCTTCTTGACTTACCCATATTAGGTATTTTACCAGCTGCATGGTGATGATTGACGGAAATTTGTGGTGAGGATTGACGGCGAATTATGGTGACAGTTGACGGAATTCTGTGGTGACAATTGACGGCGCTTCGAAGCACGGAGCAATTTAACCGTCACAACACCTATGGCGATGGGCACTCGCCCCGCCCACGAGGCAGGACTGGTACAACAAGGTTGCAACCAGATGAACCGCATTTAAGCGCTACTGCAAAGGGCCCCAATCGGAGCCCTTTGCAGTAGCGGTACATTGCATTAAGCGACTATGCCGGTTGCGTTGCCGACGGCAATAATCACGATCATGATGACGCACATAATTCCCAGCGCCTTAAGCCACAGCGTGACAAACCCACGGTCCCGATAACGATCAAGCACGGGAAAGCGGCGCCGAAGCCTGCGGCGGTCGAGCATGCCAAACGAGATGAGCACCACCATGCCATCGACCATAAGAAAATACTCAAGGGCCAAAAACCACGTTGGATAGCTGCGGTTGGCTCCCGTGGGCTGGAATACGGCAAAATGGCTTCCGACCAGTAGCAGCAAGGTTGCCGCATAGATCATGCCGTTCCATATACGCCCAATGGGTTCCGGGATCCGTGAAAGCAGGCTCTTGCGGCGAGGAGTCACCGAAGAGACTTCCTTGGGCCGCCGCCCGAAAGACGGCGCCATTTGCGGAGCAGCCTGCGCCATTGAAGGCGCCGTCGTGCTATTCGAGCCAGGCTCAGGCAGACACAGCCCGTATGCCGCGCGCGCAGCGTGTCCGAGCGCCTCGGCACTTGCAAAGCGCTTGGCCGGATCGAGCGCCATGGCCATGCAAATGACATCAGCCAGCGCCGCGGGGACGTCGCACGCCTCGCATTGCTCGCGCATATTCTGACCCGGCTTAGGGTCAGCCCCCGTCAGACAAAAGAACAGAAGCGCGCCGAGCGCATAGACATCGCTGCGCACGCTCGTCTGCCCAAAACCATATTGCTCGGGTGGCGCATAGGGTCGCGTTCCAAACTTAACTGTGTCGGCATCGGCCCCGTCACGCCACACCCGCGCAATCCCCAAATCGATAATCACCAGCGACGAGAAGGTCATGCCAGCATCGGCCGCATACCTCACGCCCGATACGATGATGTTCGAGGGTTTAAGGTCGCGGTGGATTACCGGTACCCCCGGCTCCCCCGCAGCCGCAAAACCAGCATGCAGCTCGCCCACCGCTTCACACAGAACGGGATACAGCCCGCGGGCATAATCGGGCGTCGCCCCCAAGCGCCCCACCAACGCCTCGAGTGTCTCGCCTTCGACATACTCCATCACCACGTCAAGCTCGTCGCCCACACGGCGGCAATCGACGATTCGTGGCAAGTGCTCAAAACGACGACCGGCGCGCTGGGCCGCAAACAGGCGCTCATAAGCTCCGCCAATCTGCACCGAAGCATCGATGCGCTTGCGGACAAAGGGGCCAAGAGACCCGCCACCAGAGCCCTCAAAATAGACGAGTTCGGTCGTCTCGACATCCGAGAGCTTGAGCACGCGCTCCACACGATAGCTGTCATCGCGGTCGAGCGACGCCAAATGCTCGACGAGTGAAGCAGTCAGCTCATCATCGGAATATGTTGGGCTCTGAGTATCCATAGCGTCCATCATAACGCAGGGTGCGGACACCTCATGCTGTCCGCACCCCGTTCGTTTGCATGGTTGTTCTGGTGACACCGCCGGCTCAGCCATCGGCCACTAACTCACCGTTTCCTCGCCAAAGCGATACAGCTCTTTATTGACCTTTTGGAGGCTACAGCCACGGTCGATGCAAAAGATAATGATTGCATCGCGACGGTCCTTGCAGTTGAGGACGCTTACCCCGGCAGCTGTCAGAGCGCGGTTGGTCTCCTTGAGCGTCAACGCCATCGCAAAGGCAATCTGCAGCACCTTATTACGGCTCGGATTGCGCGAACCGGTAAAGATCTGATAGCCAAAAGTCTCGTTGAGGTCGGCCATACGCACCACGCGCGAACGCTCGAGCCCCTTCTCTTGCAGCAACTGCTTTAAGTAATCCGAAAGCGACGGGGCGGCAAAGTCGTGTTCCTTGATATAGCCATCGATACTTGGCGCATCAAGAAGCTCGTTGAGCAACTCGTCCGTCAGCTTTTTATCGGGCACGCGGCCTCACCTCCAAACGACCCAACGGCATCAACACGCTAAGCAAGCACCCAGCTAGCAGTCACGGTCTTTTCGAGCATGTTGGCAAAATACAGGGCCTTCTTGATGTCGCCGTCAAAGTAAATATTGCCCGCAACGGAGCCGCCGGCGGCAAGGGTGCCAGACTGCAGCTCGTCAGAGCCTTCGCTGTAATAGCCTTGGTTCTGCTGGGCGCCGTTGGCGTCCTCGCCCTTCCAGTCGTAGACATTGTAATCCGCGCCCTCATCGCCATTGTTGACGTACGTGACGTGAATGCCCGTCATGGTCGAACCGTCATAATTGGTAAGCCCGGTCTGCACGGAATCGACAGTAACGGAAAGACCGGCAGCCGTGGTAACAGACGTGCCGACGGCCAGGTCGGTCGTAGGCTGCTCTTCCTTTTTCGACTCCTCCTTCTTATCTGCGTCGCCGGCGTCCTCGGTGACGGTCGTCTTATCGCTACCGCAACCGGCAAGAAGACTGGCAGTCCCCAAGGCAACAGTGGCGAATGCGCCAAGTGCAGCGCGACGGCTCAGCAGCACTTCGTTTTCGAGCTTTTTCATCATGCATCCTTCCATCTATCCGGCTACCGTGCCGGCACACAGCACATCGTAGGAAGGATTAAACTTGAATTCATTAGCTGAGAGCTAAAGTTGCGGTAAACGGCCAATGCGGTTATCCGAACGCCGAGCAAACGCACTTTGCGCAACCGTCTGCTGGCAGTGCATCAACCCACCGTGACGGATTCCCCGGTAAAGGTACTCACAAGCAACAGGATAAAGAAAACTAAATAGCTGATGCTCAATAGGTAGGCGACGACTAAAAAGATGGTCCATCCAACATCGGTTTTACCATCGGCACGGCGTTGCTCGCGAGAGCGGCACAGCCAGACCGTCACGCCGATGGCCACAATCAGCAACACGAGTGCCGCTGCGGCCAGCCCGGCAAGCGCAAACATCACGCCAATGCTCACAGCGATGACCGGAAGCAGCAGCAAACCGCACCCGCATCCACCCGGACTATATACGGCTGATTGCCGACGTCGCCTCATCGTCACTCCATCACAAGCAGTCGTTTGTAGACATCGAGGCCTTTGAGCAGGATTTCCTCGTCAAAAAGCATGGTATCGGTATGCAGGGCGCTTGTAGCATAGGCGGGGCAGCCATCCGAATCACTCGGGTTGTCTTGGTCCTCTGGCACGCCCGTGCCCAGCAAGAAGAACACGCCCGGCAGATGGCGCTGATAGAACGCGAAATCCTCGGCGATTAGCAGCGGCTCATCCACGAGCTGCAATTCGGGCAGAGCGGGCGCGATTCGGGCAAACAACTCAGGGTCGTTATCGACCGGCGGATAGCCCTCGGCAAAGTCGAGATTGTACGTGCAGCCCGTTGCAGTGCATGCCTTATCAAGCACGCGGCGTACGCCCTCGCGCGCGCGGTCGAACATGTCGTCCGTAAACACACGCAGGCTGCCGGCAACATGAGCCTCCCCCGCCACCGCATTGCAGACGGTACCGGCCTGCAGCAGACCAAACTTGCCGATACAGGGCTCGTCGGTGCCCAGCTCGTCCATCAGCTCGCGCTCGGCAACCAAAAACTTCGCTGCCGCCAACGCGGCATCGTGCGACTCCTCGATCGGAACACCATAGGTCTTAGCGATATGGATGCTCGTCCCGTGAATATGAATGTGTGTCTCACTCGAGCGCGCCAGCAATGGGCCGGAGCGGCTCGCCAACGTGTTCGCAGGCAGGTCGGGCCATACGTGGAACCCGAAGACACGGTCCGCCCCGTAGCGCTCAAACACCCCGCTCTCACAAACTGTCTTGGCGCCACCGGTCGTCTCCTCGGCAGGCTGGAACACAAAGAGCACGTTGCGCCTAATGGCACCCGGCTGTTCACGAATCGTGCGATCGACAAAGGTCGCCGCCGCAAGTGCCATGGCCATGTGTCCATCGTGTCCGCAAGCGTGCATCTTTCCGGGATGCGTCGAGGCAAAGGCCGCACCCGTCGCCTCCGCGATAGGCAGCGCGTCCATATCGGCGCGAATCGCCGTGGCATGCGCGGTGCCCGTGCCAGCGTCGAAGAAAGCACAGACGCAGCTGGGACACGGATGGATCACTTCACAGGCAAGCGAGGCGAGCACGCCCTCGATATAGGCTATGGTTTGAGGAAGATCGAAATCGAGCTCCGGAATGCGATGCAGGTCGCGACGATAGCGACGAAGTTCTTGGAGCTCGGTCATAAAGGATCCTTTCATGGGGGCATATCCATTCACACACTATTGTGATGCAAAATTGTGACGCCCTTGTTTCTAGCATATCCCTGCATTTTTTAAACGTTATATACGAATACTCTTGTTTGGTAAAGTGCAACGTGGTAGGGTCTTTACCACTTGATAGAGGCGCGGGCACGAAGAACCGCGGGCGAGCCGGCAGGCTTTGACCCCGTGGGGAGGCGAAACCCGCCGAACTGGGTTTTTCGGGCACGAACAACCTGGTGGGCCTGTAGGAAACACCCACAGGACTGTCTGCAGCAATGCGGGAGCGCTATCCGGACATTGGGTCCACGCTATGCGGATTCGATGCGCAGATGGCGCCGTCTGGATAGCGAGGTTTACGGGACATGGCATTGACCCCCAACGAGGCATATGCGGCCAAGCAGCCGTTTGTGGACAAGGAGACGCTCGAGCATATCGTCGAGCAATTCCCCACGCCGTTTCATCTATACGACGAGGCAGGCATCCGCCGCAACATGCAAGAAGTGCGCGACGCCTTTGCATGGAACCCGGGCTTTAAGGAATACTTTGCCGTCAAGGCCAACCCCAACCCGGCGCTCATCTCCATTCTCAACGAATACGGCTGCGGCTGCGATTGCTCGAGCTATACCGAGCTCATGATCGCCCGCTCGCTGGGCATCACGGGGCATGACATCATGTTCTCGTCCAACGACACGCCGGCGGCCGACTTTGAGTTCGCTGACAAGCTGGGCGCCATCGTCAACTTCGACGACATCAGCCACATCGAGTTCTTTGAGCGCGTTGCGGGGCCCATTCCCAAGACGGTCAGCTGCCGCTTTAATCCGGGCGGCCTGTTCCAGCTCTCCAACGGCATCATGGACAACCCGGGCGACTCCAAATATGGCATGACCACCGAGCAGCTCTTCGAAGCCTTCCGCACGCTCAAGGCCAAGGGCGCCGAGCGCTTTGGCATCCACGCATTCCTTGCCAGCAACACCGTCACCAACGACTACTACCCCAAGCTCGCGCGCATCCTCTTTGAGCTTGCCGTACGCCTGGAGCGCGAGACCGGTGCACACGTCGCCTTCATCAATCTGTCCGGCGGCGTCGGTATCCCCTACCTGCCGGAGCAGCAGGCAAACGACATCCACGCCATCGGCGAGGGGGTACACGCTGCCTACGACGAGATCCTGGTTCCCGCCGGCATGAGCGACGTGGCCATCTGCACCGAGATGGGCCGCTTCATGATGGGCCCCTACGGCTGCCTGGTCACCAAGGCCATCCACGAGAAGCAGATCTACAAGGACTATATCGGCGTCGACGCAAGCGCCGTCGACCTGATCCGCCCTGCCATGTATGGCGCCTACCACCACATTACGGTGATGGGCCAGCCGGGCGGCGCCGACAAGACCGCAGCGCCCGTCACGGACACGTACGACATCACGGGCAATCTGTGCGAGAACAACGACAAGTTCGCCATCAATCGCGAGCTGCCGCATATCGACATGGGCGACCTGCTCGTGATTCACGACACCGGCGCGCATGGCTACTCCATGGGCTACAACTACAACGGACGCCTGCGCTCCGCCGAGGTCCTGCTGCGCCCCGATGGCTCGGCCGACCTCATCCGCCGCGCCGAGCGCCCGGGCGATTACTTTGCCACGCTCGACGTGCTGTCGTACGGCCGAGAGCTACTGGCTAAGTCGCGCGCCGATGCCGCCCGCCGTCGCGCCCAGGACGAGCGCCTGGCAGTCGCTGCCCAATGGAACAAACGCATCCAGATCGCGGAAGCGAAGGAGAAGAACATGGACATCCGCAATCTCGAGGGCTCAATCGTCGCCCTTGTCACGCCGTTTAAAAAGGACGGCAGCGTCGACTTTGAAGCACTCGAGCGCCTTATCGATTTCCACCTGCAAAATGGCACCGACGCCATCCTCACCCTGGGCACCACCGGAGAGAGTGCCACGATGACCGACGACGAGGACAACTCCGTTGTCGCCGCGGTGGTCAAGCAGGTTGCAGGCCGCGTCCCCGTTATTGCCGGCTCGGGCTCTAACTCCACGCAGACCATGCTCACCAAGTCGCTCACCTATCAGGGCCTGGGCGCCGACGTCCTGCTGCTCATTAACCCCTACTACAACAAGTCTAACGAAGAGGGCATCTAC
>CAUGKA010000054.1 GCA_959599615.1 uncultured Collinsella sp.
ATCCTCGACCTCATACGAATCCGCCTCGGCTGGCTCATCGTTCGTCTCTGTCGCGGCCCCGCGCGCCTCGTCAAACGCTGCTTTCATGGTCTTGTTGCCCCACGTGAGCTTGCGAATGGTAAGATCGTCGGCTTTCTTGTTGGCAAGGCGCAGATTGTTCTCGGAGGACAGCAACGCCTCCTTGGTTTTCTGCAGATGGCTAATCGTCTTGTCGATCTCATCGATTGCCGTTTGGAACTTGCGGCTCGCGATCTCGTAGTTGCGGCCGAAATCGTTCTTGAACTTCTCCATCTTGGCTTCGAAGTTCGTGACATCGATGTTCTGCTGCTTGTACTCCGCCAGCTCCTGCTTATAGCGAAGCGAACCCATGGCGGCATTGCGCAGCAGCGTAATGATGGGAATGAAGAACTGCGGGCGGATCACATACATCTTCTCGTAGCGATAGCTCACGTCCACGATTCCCGCGTTGTAAAGCTCGCTCTCGGGCTCGAGCAGCGTGCAGAGTACCGCGTACTCACAGCCTTTCTGGCGACGATCGTGATCGAGTTTCTTAAAGAAGTCCTCGTTTTTATGCTTGGTCGCGGTCTCGTCGTTCTCATTTTTCATCTCGAACATAATCGAAATGACCTCGTTGCCGCTCGCGTCGCACTCACGGAAAATGAAGTCTCCCTTGGTGCCCTCGGATGCATCGTTATCTTTCTCGAAGTACGCATTGGGAAACGCCGTCATGCGCAGACGGTTAAACTCGGTCTCGCAGTGCTGCTCGAGCGACTCGCCCACCATCTTGGTGGACAGGCGAACCTTCATGTCCTTAAGGCGCTCAATCTCTTCATCCTTGTAGCGAATCAGGTCATCGCTCGCGCGCTTGGCCTGCGCAAGCTCGAGCTCGTGTGCCGCCTTGGCTTGCTCCTCGCGAGAATCGCGCACCGCCAGCTCGCTCGTCAGTTTGGCACGTGCCTCATCGCGCTCTCGCTCCGCCGCGGCGACCGCCTCTGACAGGTTCATTTTTGCCATCAGTTCCTGCTCGCGCAGCTGGGCACGCAGGCCCTCGGCCTCTTGCTCGGACTGAGCCTTTGCGGCGGAAAACTTCTCTTGCACCTTCGCGCGATAGTCAGTAAGCGCGCGCTCGGCCTCGCTGCGAGCGGCATCGAGCTCACGCTGCGACTCTGCCGCGGCAGCGGCAAGCGCCATCTCCTGGGCCTTGTCCGCCGCGGCGATCCTGGCCTGCAGCTCGGCAATCTGAGCGTCGCGCGCGGACAGGTCGTTTTGAGCAGCATTGCGTGCCGCCGCCTCGGCAAGCCTGGCTTCATCATCTTTGCGCTCCAACTGCGCACGTAAATTGTCGATCTCGCGCTGAAGCTCGGCATTCTCCTTTTGAGCATCGGAACGAGCCTCAACCGCCGCGCGCTGACTTGCACTCTCGCGCTCTGCGGCAGCGCCTTCGAGCTTGGCGCGCAGCTCGGCAAGCTCAGCGTCGCGCTTGGCAACCTCTTGTGCCAGCTGCTGAGCTGCAGCGTTCTTCTGCTCGACAAGCTGAGCGTCGCGCTGAGACTCTGCCTTTTGCAAGGCAGCCGTCGAGCGCGAGCGTTCAAGCTCCAGTGCCTGCTCGCCCTCGCGCTGGACCGCCTTCACGCGCTCATCCAGGTCGCGCGAGAACTCGGCATCGCGCACCTGCTTGACGATATCCGCATAACCGGACGCATCGACCTTAAAAACTTCGCCGCAATGCGGGCACTTGATCTCGTTCATAGCAGCTCCTCGATGGACGCAAATTTCAACCGCCTACACTCTACCGCGCCGCACGGACAAAAAAGACGCCGCCGCCATAATGGCAACGGCGCCAGAACCACCACAAAGGTGCCTGTCCCCTTTGTGGTGGCTCTGGCGCCCTATAACCCAAAGAAGCTAAGAATCTGATCGCGGCTTACGGGCTTGTACTCGTTGGCATCGAGACCGACATCGTAGCGAAAGATAGGGCGTTCGCGATCGCGGTTGCGCACGTTGGTGCGGTCTCCCCTGCTGTGGATATGCCCGTGTAGCATGATGGCGCCACGCGCCTTGCCGTTCCAGCTGAGCATGGGGTAATGGCTCAAAACCAGGCGATGGCCCTTGGCATAGCCAGGAGCAATCTCCAGGTAATCGCGCACGTCTTCCCAAATCTGCGGTACGTCGGGATCTTCCCAGTCGCTGTCATGGTTACCACGGATGAGCGTCACATTCTGGCATTCGATGCACTCGCGCAGGCGCACCGCCTC
This sequence comes from uncultured Collinsella sp., assembly GCA_959599615.1. GTDB lineage: Bacteria > Actinomycetota > Coriobacteriia > Coriobacteriales > Coriobacteriaceae > Collinsella. Next base: position 2,256 of record CAUGKA010000054.1, read on the forward strand.
CGCCAGGGGCAAACGATAGGTAAAGTCTCCCAAGATATAGAGGCGGTCGTCCACAGCCACGCACTCATTGATGGCATCGATGACCTTGCGGTTCATGTCCTCGACCAAATCAAACGGTCGATCCATGTCGTGCAAGATATTCGTATCGCCCAGGTGCAGGTCGGCGGTAAACCACATCATCGTCTCTGTCCTCATTTCGCAACGCGTCTAACACGTGCCTAGTATACAGATGCAGCGATGCGACAGTTACCCAAAGAGCCCGCCGAACAGACCTCGGCGGCGCTTGTCCTTTTTATTCGAACCTTTATCCTGGGTGTTCTTATCCTTTTGCTTTTTGCGATCCTGCTCCAGCTCATCGTCATCGAGCAGCATATCCCACTCAAACGGATCGTCCGTCAAATCGAACAGGTCGTCGTCAAACATGGCAGCCTCCATTGCCGACTAGCGAGCATCCACCACATAGAGCCCAACGCGCACCTGATGCCACGGGCTGCGCTCGGAGGCAACCTGTTGCACACGGGCCTCAAATACGTCCTCGTGGCCGTAATACATCATCAAGGACAGTGGGCCGACCTCGTTTCCTGGAACGTAGCCAAGTTTGGTCTTGCCATAGTAGATCGCAACTGCCTCGGGGTCATGAGGATTATCGCGCTCGGCACACAGCGTCAGTTTATCGCCCGCTTTAAGATCGCCTAGGACCAAAGCGCCGTCGGCATATTGAAATCCTGCAATGTGAAATGACAGAAGAACACGTGAAGGCTCGTACATAGCAACTCCCCTAACGGCCGGATAAACCGGCGTTTAACCTTACAGAGAAGTCTACGAACTCGCGCGGACACAAATTCGCCCCACCCGTGCCTTTTCGACCGTTTGTCGCTACACCATCTGATTCTAATGCATAAACATGCGCACGAACTTGTGCTTCCAGCTTGCATAAGGGGCATAGCGGAATGGCACGTCCAGCCATGTTGCTTTGTTCACGATGCTCTTCTTGTGGCTAAACGTATCGAAGCTCTCACGGCCATGGTACTGGCCCATACCGCTCGCACCCATGCCGCCAAAGCCCATATGGCTCGTAGCCAAGTGCATGATCGTGTCGTTGACGCAGCCGCCGCCAAAGGGCACGTAGCGCACAAAGCGCTGCTGAACCGCGCGATCCCGACTAAAGATATACAGGGCCAGCGGCGTCGGGCGATTAGTGATGAACGCCTCGGCCTCGTCTAGGCTCTCAAACGTCAGCACCGGCAAGATGGGACCGAAGATCTCCTCCTGCATCACGGCGTCATCGGGGGTCACGCCGTCTAGAATCGTCGGCTCAATCTTGAGCGACGACTCGCGCGCGGTACCTCCCAGCACAACCTTGTCGGGGTCGATCAGCCCGCGTACGCGCGCGAAATGCTTGGCGTTGACAATATGACCGTAATTCTCATTGTCGAGCGGATGCTCGCCAAACATGCGGCGGGCCTCCTCCTTGATGAGGTCCAGCAGCTCGTCGTGCACGCGCGCATCGACCAGCAGGTAGTCGGGCGCCACGCAAGTCTGCCCCACGTTGAGCCATTTACCAAAGGCGATACGGCGTGCCGCGACCTTCAAGTTAGCCGTCGCATCCACGATGCAGGGACTCTTTCCGCCCAGCTCAAGCGTCACGGGTGTGAGGTTTTTACTTGCACGCTCCATGACGAGCTTGCCGACCGGAACGCTACCGGTAAAGAAGATCTTGTCCCAGCACTCATCGAGCAACGCTTCGTTTTCGGCACGCCCGCCTTCGACGACCGTCACCAAGCGCGGATCAAATGCCTCTTCACAGATTTGCTTGAGCACCGCGCTCGATGCCGGAGCATAGGCGCTCGGCTTGATGACCACGGTATTGCCCGCGGCAAGGGCGCCGGCGAGTGGCTCGAGCGTCAGTAAAAACGGGTAGTTCCACGGAGCCATGATGAGTGTGACGCCATAGGGCACAGACTGCGTCTTGCACACACTCACGGCGTTGGCGAGGTCACACGGACGCAGGCGCGAGCGACTCCATCGAGCCACATGCGCAATCTGATAACGAATCTCGGAAAGCGAGGTGCCGATCTCGCACATATACGCCTCGTCATGCGACTTTCCCAAATCGGTCTTGAGCGCATGGGCAATATCGGCCTCGTGGGCCCGCACCGCATCGCGTAAACTCACGAGCGCACGACGTCGAGCATCGACATCAAACGTGGCGTGTGTCTTAAAGTAGGCGCGCTGATCGCCGACGATGCGCGCAATTTCCTCGGTGTTCATGGACCCTCCTAATTCTCGCCCTCAAACATACCACCCGCGACGACCTCGTACATACGCTCGAGCTCCAAACGGTCCATTAGAAGCGGAACGGGGTATAGCGGATTGGCCTCGGCATCGGCATGCGCCGCCATCTCAGGAATGTCGGAGTGGCGAATGCCCGTCACATATTTGGGTATGCCCAAGGCGGCGTTCATGCGGTCGACCCAATCGATAAAGGCCTCGGCCGCCAGGCTGTCCTGCGCGTTAGCCGGCGCGATACCGGCCATGCGGGCGAGATCGGCGAGTTTAGGAGCAGCAGCTTCGCCATAGGCACGAAGCATATGCGGCAGGATGATAGCGTTGGCCAAGCCGTGCGGAATCCCGTAACGCCCGCCCAAGCTGTGTGCGATGGCATGCACATATCCAACATAGGAGCGCGTAAAGGCAACACCCGCCTTATACGCCGCCGAAAGCATATTGCGGCGCGCACGCATGTTCTCCCCGTGCTCATAGGCCTCGAGCAAATTGTCGTGGATGAGCTGCACCGCCTGGCGCGCCATCTTGCGCGTGTAGGGCGTGGTGCTACGGCCGATAAAGGCCTCGACGGCATGCGTCAGGGCATCCATACCCATCTGCCCCGTAATGGAGGCGGGCAGGCCACGTGTAAACTCGGGGTCGTGCACCGCAAAGCGCGGGATCAGCACAAAGTCGTTAATGGGATACTTGTAGTGCGTCTCGTCGTCGGTAATTACCGCTGCAAGCGTGACCTCGCTTCCCGTGCCCGCCGTGGTGGGAACGGCGATGAGCAGCGGCAGGCGACGATGGATACGCAACAGGCCGCGCATCTTGTTGATGGGCTTCTTTGGCTGCGCGATGCGCGCGCCCACGCCCTTGGCGCAGTCCATGGCCGAACCGCCGCCAAAACCAATAATGGCCTGGCAGGCGCTCTCTCGATACAGAGATGCCGCTTCCTCCACGTTTGAGACCGTGGGGTTCGCACGCGTTTCGGCATAGACCGCAGCGCTAATTCCCTTGGACGCGAGCGCTGTCTCGAGCGGTGCCGTGAGCCCCAGACGGGCAATGCCGGGATCTGTCACGATAAGGACCTTCTGGATCGAGCGCTTTTGAAGCACCGCGGGCACATCCTCGGCATGCTCTAAAATGCGTGGCTCGGTATAGGGCAGGATTGGCAATGCAATGCGAAAAACCGTCTGATATGTTCGGCACCAGGCACGACGGGCTAGATGCATAAAGGAAACTCCTTCATTTGTTGATAGGTCAACATTTGCTCGCCCGATTGTACTCAGCGGCGTCCGTATATGACTTGCAAACCGTTAATCAATCAACATCTTCATATCTCAAAATTGTTTTATTAAAAATCATTCCTAATAGGCTTCACATTTGGTTGCATTTATGGATAATAGAACTCGTCAAGACGCACGTCCGGAGAGGGCCCTTACGGGACCGGACGAGCGCACAATCGCCATCGATCGAAAGGATCGAATCATGAAGTTTGTTTGCCCCGTTTGCGGTTATGTGGAAGAGTTCGACGGCGACCAGCTGCCCGAGGACTTCAAGTGCCCCCAGTGCGGCGTTCCCGGTTCTCGTTTCCTGAAGCAGGAGGAGGGCCAGCTCGAGTGGGCTGCCGAGCACGTCGTGGGCGTCGCCAAGATGGAGGGCGTCTCCGAGGACATCGTTGCCGACCTGCGTGCCAACTTTGAAGGCGAGTGCTCCGAGGTCGGTATGTACCTGGCCATGGCTCGCGTCGCCCATCGCGAGGGCTATCCCGAGATCGGCCTGTACTGGGAGAAGGCTGCCCACGAGGAGGCCGAGCATGCCGCCAAGTTCGCTGAGCTCCTGGGCGAGGTCGTGACCGACTCCACCAAGAAGAACCTCGAGATGCGCGTTGAGGCCGAAAACGGCGCCACCGCTGGCAAGACCGATCTCGCTAAGCGCGCCAAGGCCGCTGGCCTCGATGCCATCCACGACACCGTGCACGAAATGGCTCGCGACGAGGCCCGCCACGGCAAGGCTTTCGCCGGCCTGCTGAAGCGCTACTTTGGCTAAGCCAACCGCTTGAGACATAACCTCTAGCTCGATGAGGCCCGGACCGTATTGGTTCGGGCCTTTTTGTGTCTCGAGGACTCGTTAACGCCCTGAAATAGAGCTATCTTCGGCATCGGTCTCTCGTCAAAAACTAAGTGAGTAGACTTTTTGGAACTTGCCGAGCAGACCATCCGTATTGCTTTATAAAGTCGCAGGTAAATGACTTGTTTCAAAACGGCCTGGTCGCCAAAGTGCCAAAAGCCTACTCACTTAGAACCGCAGCCGTCCACGATCGAGCTGCTTTGTGTCTAACGGGCATCTTTCCGTCAATTACTCCCAATTTTGTCCAGTCAACGAATAGTTCAGACCGGAGTAATGTCTCAGCCCTTTGCTCATCTGAGCTTTTATCACGATATTCAGCATCGAGCATCCTGCATACGGCCTTAACGATCGCGTGGAATCTACCCTCATCGGATATCTGTCTGTGTGTCAGGAGAAGTACATCGTAGCCCATGGCCTGAAGGGCCGTCATGCGGTCAGCGTCACGCAAGCCATCCCCTGCGCGTCCGTGCGAGGCCTTTCCCTGACATTCAATGGCCACCTGTCGCCTGCCGTCCAGCGAAGAAAGAAGTAGGTCGATATATACACGGGACTTTCCCACAATCGCTCGAGCACTTGTGCTTAGCATCACTTCAACATTGAGCTCTATGCCGCAAAAACCTTCTCCTCCCAGGGATCGCGGCAGTGCAAGTAGCAAATACGCCTCGACCTCAAAAGGCGACGCGGTGCCCAATGGAACGAGTTGCGATACCGCTATAAATCTATTGCCGTAACGCATCCCGCAAACATCTGAACAAAAACGGTCAAGGTCTCCGCCCAAAACCAAAGCGTCTCGACGCCATAAATTTGAGGCGGTGCCGTCCTCGGACGGGCAGCGCACCCAACCGAACGTTGTCGAAATCGCGCCCGAATCAATTGCACGCGAAAGCTCCGCCTCAAGTGCCGCCGGCAGGGCACACACCGCAAACAAGCCACACATCTCCGCCAATACCAAAAGAAGCTGAAGATCCGTCAGATGCCGCAACATGATGAATGCCGTCAGTAGAGGAGACGTAATCAAAACCCCATGCTCCGTTTCCAGCACGGATTCCCTGGGAAGCTCACCAAGAAACAGCCGCTGCCTAATGCTGGCAGGACAAGTCCGTTTGTTTCTCGTCCGAACCAATGTATACAACGGAAAACCGAGCGCGACCGCAGCCGTCGGGTTGCGGGCGAGATCATATCGCTGCCGGTCTTCTTCCGGTCGTGGAAGCGGCGGACACAAAGCGCGGACTTGAGGAGGCAAACGCCAGTACCTAAAAGCTGATATGTCACAAAGTAGATCCTTCATAGGCACAGGAAAACACGAATTTCAACCCAGTCAGTCACGCATTGGCGCGAACGCACCAAAAATGGCGCCGAACGGACTGCCAAGTTTTCAACAGCCCTCCCCAACTGGCCAAAAGCTTGCCGAGAGCTGGACGAAGCCCTGTTGAAAACCCCATTTTTTTCTCATGCAGGAGCTTTGCGCGGCAAGTGAGTAGACTTTTTTGAACATCCCGAGCAGGCCGGTCATCCTGCTTTTCAAAACCGCAGGTAGATAGCTTGTTACAAAACTGCCTGGTCGCCAAAGTGCTAAAAGTCTACTCACTTAGGTTGCAGAGTGCCCCCCATTAGCTGCAATTCCAAGGTAGTTAGTACTTTTGGACTCAGATCGTCATACTGAACAAGAATTTGAGTTGAGTTTTCAGGGACAGATGCGCCATCGGCACACCAAAAACAGTCACCGATATCGATAAAAGGGATGCTCGAGCGCGTGAGGGCCCGTGCAAAAGTGCTTCCGCCCGTTCCACGCTCCGCAACCACGATACAGTAAAGGCCCGCGTCTGCATACTCGATCGAGACTCCCCCTGCCGGAAATGCCTTCCGTACAAGCGCCGCCAGGCCATCACGCGCCTCGCGAGCACGAACGCGCACGCGGTTCACATGTCGCTCGTAATCACCCGATTCCAGTAAACGCGCCAAAGCAACCTGGTCAACAGAGCTCACCGACGAGGCGTAAAAACCAAGGTTGCGCCTAAACCGCTCCATTAGCTCATCGGGCAACACCATGTACGCTAGACGCAACGCCGATGACAGGCTCTTCGAAAACGTGTTGGTGTAAATAACCGACTGGGCGGCCTCGATAGATGCGAGCGCAGGAATCTGCTTGCCGGCAAGGCGAAACTCACAATCAAAGTCATCTTCGATGAGATACCGACCTGGTCGCTCGGCGGCCCAGCTCAGCAGCGCATAGCGACGCGCAATGCTCGTCACAAGGCCAGTCGGATACTGATGGGACGGCATAAGGTGAAGGACGTCGGTCCCAGTTTTCTGCAGAGCGCTCAGGTCCACGCCGTCGTCATCCAACGGGATATGTCGTACTTGGCAGCCCATAGCCTGATAGATGCGCGTCAGACGCAAATAGCCCGGATCCTCAACGGCATATACCTTGTCGGCTCCAAGCAACTGAACCAACATGGTATCGAGCAGCTGGGCGCCCGCACCGATAACAATGTTGTTGTGGTCGACATTCATACCCCTTATCCCGCGCAGATGGTGAGCAATTGCGCGTCGCAGCCGAGCAGTGCCCTGCGCCGGTGCGGGCGAAAAGATTTCGCGCTCGTCTTCGGATGCCAGCGTCGCCCGTAGCGCGCTTTGCCAAAGCCGCGCCGCCTCCAAAGCAGAAGGAGAAAGCGCATCGAATCGCTTGACCTGTCCGTTGACATCATGCACGCTGGGGTCCACAGAGACGGCATCTCGGTCGATGGCCTCCGCAGCCGAAGCCAAAACCGGTGCATCCGGAAGCTCGCAAGCGTAGTAGCCACGACGTGGCATTGAGCAAATATAGCCCTCGGCGAGTAACTGGCTATATGCATTCTCGATGGTAATAACACTGATTCCCAGATGACTGGCAAAGGCGCGCTTGGACGGCAGATGCTCCCCCGCCGTAATGCGTCCAGCTACGATATCATCTCGGATTTGCTGGTAAACGTACTCATAGAGCGATGCCTCGCCGCGTTTTTCCAAATTGTAGTCAAGCATGAGTTTGTCACCTGACCTTATCGAGCTGTTCAATCTGGTATTAAGCTGACCTTATTATTATCTCGAAAACTGAGTATTTTGCCATACCCAGCTCCCCGATAGGATGTTCCGTCAAGCAATGCACATGCCAACCAAGGGAGCAACCATGGCAGAACAGACCAGCAAGGCAGATCGCGTCAAACTCAATCGCGAGCTCGCGCAGATGCTCAAGGGCGGCGTCATCATGGACGTCACCACGCCCGAGCAGGCACGCATCGCCGAGGAGGCGGGCGCCTGCGCCGTCATGGCACTCGAGCGCATTCCGGCCGACATCCGCGCCGCAGGCGGCGTCTCGCGCATGAGCGACCCCAAGATGATCAAGGGCATCCAAGAGGCCGTCTCCATCCCCGTCATGGCCAAGTGCCGCATCGGTCACATTGTCGAGGCGCAGGTCCTGCAGGCCATCGAGATCGATTACATCGACGAGTCCGAGGTTCTCTCCCCTGCCGATGACGTCTATCACATCGACAAGACCCAGTTTGACGTGCCGTTTGTCTGCGGCGCCCGTGATCTGGGCGAGGCGCTGCGCCGTGTTGCCGAAGGCGCCACGATGATTCGCACCAAGGGTGAGCCGGGTACGGGCGACGTCGTTCAGGCCGTGCGTCACATGCGCAAGATCCAAAAGCAGATCCGTGACGTTGTTGCCCTGCGCGACGACGAGCTCTTTGAGGCAGCCAAGCAACTGCAGGTTCCGGTCGAGCTGGTGCGCGAGGTCCATGCCACGGGTAAGCTTCCCGTCGTGAACTTTGCCGCCGGCGGCGTAGCGACCCCCGCCGACGCCGCGCTGATGATGCAGCTGGGCGCCGAAGGCGTCTTTGTCGGCTCGGGCATCTTTAAGAGCGGCGATCCCGCCAAGCGCGCAGCCGCCATCGTCAAGGCCGTGGCAAACTTCACCGATGCCAAACTCATTGCCGAGCTTTCGGAGGACCTGGGCGAGGCCATGGTGGGCATCAACGCCGACGAAATCGAGATCATCATGGAGGAGCGCGGGCGCTAGTCCAGCAGAAAGGATCGCACATGAGCGATTATGCAGACCAAACGGTCGCCGTGCTGGCGGTCCAGGGCGCTTTTGCCGAGCACGAGGCAAGACTGTCCGAGCTGGGCGCACGTTGTATCGAGATGAGGCAGGCGGCCGATTTGCAGCAGAACTTTGACCGCCTGGTCCTCCCCGGCGGCGAGTCCACCGTTCAGGGCAAGTTACTTGCCGAGCTTGGTATGCTCGATGAGCTTCGCACCCGCATTGTTGAGGGCATGCCCGTCCTGGGCACCTGCGCCGGCTTGATTCTGTTGGCGCGCGATCTTGCCGCCCACGACGATAAGGGGACGCCGCGCTTGGCAACCATGGATGTGCTCGTTGAGCGCAATGCTTACGGCAGACAGCTCGGCAGCTTTCGCACCAAGGGGCAGGTAGGCGGTATCGACGGTGAGGTGCCGCTGACGTTTATCCGCGCGCCCCGCATCGTCGAAGTGCACGGCGACACTGAGGCCCTAGCCGAAGTCGACGGTCGCATCGTCGCCGCCCGCCAAGGCAACCAGCTCGGCGTCACCTTCCACCCCGAGCTCGACGAAGACACCCACCTCCACGAACTGTTCCTGCAAATGTAGGCAGAATTTAAACGAGCGTGGATTTTCGGACATACAACAAATGAGAGTGGATAATCTCCCACTTTGAGCTTGAATGCAGGCTCAAACCGGGAGATTATCCACTCTCATCCTATGTAGTCGTTGGGGACGTTCTTAAACGACTAGTCAAACAAGAACGTCCATTACAGTCGAAATTGTCAGCCCGGGACCGTCTCGGGCTACGATTGAGGCGCGCCCAGAACGGGCCGCCGACCGGGCGCCCG
>CAUGKA010000055.1 GCA_959599615.1 uncultured Collinsella sp.
GTCCACGGACATGGCAGGACCCCCGCTGCGCACTTCGTGCGGCGGGGGACCTGTCGTCCTGCGGAAAGATTTGGGGGCAAAGCCCCTGGCCTCCCCTATGTTAACTTCGCTGGCGGCGGCTACAGGGACCTACGCTCTGGAAAGTCGCCGGGCTGATAGTTGCTTTTTATTGGTAGGGGCTCTTGCTAGGCTGGAGCACTTCCTAGAGGCGGGCATCGGCTGCGTGCTTGGTTTAGGCGGCGCTGGTTTCTTTGTATTCGAAGACTGGTTCTAGGAGATCTTCGATGTTGCAGTGGAGGGCTTTTGCTATGGCTCTTACGCCTGTTACCGAAGCTTCATTGATGTTTCTCTGGCGCTGCTCGTACATTTGGATTGAGCGGAGTGATACGCCCGATTCGTATGCCAGGTCTTGTTGGGTTTTCTTGAGCCGCTTTCTTGCTAGCGCCAGTTTGGTTTGACGAGGTGTTTTCTTCGCCATGTCGCAAATAAGACGCGTCACACGTTCCTCCGAGGCTTCGTGCCAGGGATGATACAGGTTATGCAGCACATCAAACGGAGCGACATGCAGCAGGTCTTCAAAAGACTCTCCCAGGCGCCACTGCAGATACGCCAATATCCAGCCCGTCCAGTATTCCGGTGTTTTCTCAAATCGATAGGTGCGGTCCGGCATAGACCTGGCTTCATAGCCCGACCTTTCGGCGATCAGTGCGAACAGCTCAACGCCCGATTTTCCCGATACGACCCATGCGTTGCCACGCTCAAACTCGCGGGCAACCCCGCTCAGACAAAAGAGTTCAGCAACTTCAGATCCTTCTGCTCCATAGTCATTGACGGCATAGTCAAAGCAGTCACCGAGGTTGTTCATTGCATCCTCGAGGTAGTAGACGGGGTATGTCCTACTCGGCCCACAATCCGTTAACTCTTGGATCATTTAAATCAACCCTCCCTGCCATTAAATCCCTAATGTCGATACCTTCGGAATCGAACCCGTTAACCGTATCCAAGTATTTGCGTCGAGCATTCTGCTCACGCTCAAAACGCTTGGGATAAAACTCAGACCCCGAAGCCTGCTTCCAATCGCAGAATCTAATCACCGAAAAAGCGCGCTCGCTCATAAGAGCATATTGAATACCCAAATCACCCAAGCGCATGATACGTTGCAGCTGTCTGAGCGATATCATGCCGCTGACAAACTGTCTTGCAAACGAAAAATAGGAGTCGTCAGCGCGATAGCCCCGAATAACGTCATATGAAGAAATATCAATCAGGCAGTTATCAAGTAGAAATCGTAGCCCTTCGCGCGCCAATGGCGTCGAGACATTGAACTCTCTGTTATTCGCCAGAATTGCAAGCCAGTTGAGAATCGAGAACTCACCTGATTCCAAATCCAAAATCGCAAGACCATCTAAATCAAGCTCATATCGATTCGCAATGCCATCAGACTCGGTCCGACATGCCCATTCCATCGCCATTTCCTCATGTGGCGTGCAATAAAACCCACGCCCATAGTCGTTGAACTGTCTACATCTATCCAGCGATGGATGTTCGACAACAACCTCCGACCCGTGCCATAGCTCCATAGCGACCTCCAAAAAATATCACCTCAGTGATAGTTTACCAATAACTATCACTGAGGTGATATAGATAGGAGCTTTGGGGGGGTTAACCTGATTAGAGGCAAGCCTCGGCGATGCGGCGTTTGAGTTCGTCGATGCCGGTGCCGGTCTGGGAGCTTGTGATGATCACGTTTTCGGCAGGGACGTTGAGCTGCTTTTTGATGGCTGCTGCCTGGCGGGCCTGCTGGGTGCGGCTGAGCTTGTCGGCTTTGGTGAGGCAGACGATAAAGTTGAACTCGTTGCCCTGCAGATAGTCGATCATGTCGTGATCGAGCTTGCTCGGGTCGTGACGAATGTCCACCAGCGAGACGACCAAGTTAAAGCTGCGCTCGGAGTCGAAGAAGTCGCCGATAAGTTCTGCCCAGCGGTCACGCTCGGCCTTAGAACGACGGGCGAAACCATAGCCCGGCAGGTCGACGAAGTGCACGTCGTCGGCCTCGAAGAAATTGATGTTGCTCGTCTTACCCGGTGTGCTCGAAACCTTGACCAGGTTCTTGCGGCCAAAGAGTTTGTTCATGATAGACGACTTGCCCACATTGGAGCGGCCCACAAAGCTCACCTCGGGACAGGTGGACTCGGGGATCTGCGAAACCTTGCCGTAGCTGGCAACAAACTTGGCAAGCTGATAGTTAATGGAATCGGCCATGGATACTCCTTGGTCGTAGATTTTTACAAAACGGGTGTGCTATTGCGCGGCGGCGATACGACGAACGATGTCAAGCGTGATGCCGCTCGCGGTGCGAGCGTACTCATCCAGATCGAACTCGCGCTCGCAAAACGCGTCATATGCCTCGTCACAATTATCGCTGATAGCGCGCAGCACCAGGCAATCGACACCATTCTTGGCCGCGATGTGCGCAATTGCCGCGCCCTCCATCTCGACGCAATCGGCATGCGTGGCCTCAATCGCAGCGTTACGCATGGCGTCACCCGTAACAAAGCGGTCACCCGTGGCGATAGTGCCACACAGGAACTGCTTGGGGTCCTTCTCCGCAGAATTCTCATCCGCCGAGGCATCCACAAATCCATGCTCGGCAAGCACGGCGGCGGCAACATCAGCCAACGCCGGCGTCGAGACAAACTCCTCGAGTCCCGGCGCCGACTCGGCGATGAGCGCCGTGTCAGTATCGAGATAGCGCAGGCACTTGCCTATAACCACGTCGTTAATATGGAGCTTAGGGTTTAGGCCACCCGCAATGCCCGAAAACACAACGGCCTGCGGGGCATATTTGCTAATGAGATGCTGCGTTGCCGCCGCGGCGTTTACGGTTCCCATGCCAGCGGTCGTAGCAACAACGGACAAACCGTCGAGCTCGCCGTTGACAACGGTCAAGCCCGCCTCTTGTGCCACACGAGCGCCGTTCAGTTCTTCTTTAATCTGCGCAACCTCTTTTTCGAGTGCACCGATGATTGCGATGGTAGGCATACCATCCCCCAAACCCGTGAAAACTGCTATCCACGGTATGGTACCAGCATTTTGACTCAACCGCGCAATACGAAGCCGCTAGACCACCGCAGCGCGGGTATCGTAGAGGAGCAAAACTTGCTAGCCGATGGCGTTTTTTAGCTCCGCGCGGCGCCTTTTCATGCCGGTCATAACGGCATTACGCAACTCGGGCATGCGCGCGGTATCCATCTGGGGCACGCCCTCGAGCTTATAGGGAATGCCCAGTTGCTCGTACTTGACGACACCCATCGTGTGATACGGCAGCATTTCCAGGCCCACCACGTTGTGCCATGGAGCGATGAGGCGACCGAGCTTCTCGCACTCCTCAACCGTATCGGTAATGCCCGGCACCACCACGTGGCGGATAACGACCTTGATCTTGCGACGCGCAAGCTCATCGCCAAACGCCAAGATGCGTGCGGGATCGCAACCAGTCAGCTTTTTATGCTCGACCGGGTCGGCATGCTTAATATCGAGCAGTACCATGTCGGTCTCGTTGAGCACGGCATCGAACTTCTCGGGGTGGTTGGGGTCAAATGCATAGCCACAGCTATCTAGGCAGGTATGCACACGACCATCGGGGTTGTTGTGCATTGCACGGAACAGGTCGGCCAAAAACTCAGGCTGTAGGAGCGGCTCGCCGCCGGACACCGTAATGCCACCGCTGCGATAGAACTCGTGGTTACTCTGGAACTCGTCCATCAGGTGTTCGACGGTCACCATGGTGCCGCCGTTGACCGACCAGGTATCGGGATTGTGGCAATACGCGCAGCGCATGGGACAGCCCTGAACAAACACCACAAAGCGGATGCCGGGTCCGTCGACCGTTCCCATCGTCTCGATCGAATGCACGCGGCCAAGGGCAAACGCAGAGTCCTCGGGACGAGCGTCCACACCCTCAAGCGTCATTTCTGCCATTCGCGCTACCTTGCCTCTCCTTGGATGTAACCAATTAAAATGCCAGAGCCATTCTAGCCCATGCGTTTGCGTTTAAACGTCTCGGGCTAGAATGGCACGTTTTAATCTATTCCCCATCACCATGGTTGGGGTCTACGTCGAGATGTCAGGCTGAAGAACGCTCGCCTGAGGCCTTTACGCCTTAAGCGTGAGCACCGCGCCGAAGGCGGTCGGGCCGCAATGGCTCGAGATGACGCCGCCGACCTGAGCCCAGGTAACGTCCTTAAAGCCCAGGTCATGCGCATAGACTTCCATGTCATCGCGCAGCTCCTGGGAAAGGCCTACCGAATACGCCAGGCCAATGTGCGAGTAGTCGATCTCGCCCTTCGCAACCATGTGGTCAATAAAGGCGCGGGCGCACTTGAGCATAGAGCCGCGGAACTTCTTGGTCGCCACAAACTTACCGCCCGTTACCTCAATGCAGGGCTTAATCTTGAGCAGGTGGGCGCCAAGGAATGCCACGTTGGACAGACGACCGCCTGCCTTAAGGAAGGCTAGGTCGGTAGGAACAAAGCCCAGCAGCACACGGTCCATGACGGAATTCGTGAAGGCGAAGATCTCGTCGACGGTGGCATCGGGGTGAGCCTCGATGTATTTGGCAGTCTCGACGACAACGAGCGACTGGCCCACCGAGACAAAGCGCGTGTCCATGGAGTAGACGTAGTCGCGCCCCTTGGCGGCGATCTTCGATGATTGATGCGAGCAGGTCGTGGCCTCGGAGTACGCAAGATGCAGAATGGTCGCATCGGGCTGCTCGGCATGGATACGGTCGTACACGTGAGCAAAATCCGCAGGCGCGCAGCCGCTGGTCTTGGGCATTACGCCAAACTCGTTGCAGCGCGAGTAAATCTCGAGCGGATCGATCGAACCGTCCTCGACGGTCTCGTCACCAATCGTGACATGCATGGGCACGCGCACGATGCCGTAGCGCTCGCAAAGCTCCGGCGTCACATCCGACCCAGACTCGACCACGATTACGTACTTGCCCATTAATATCACGACCCATCTCAACATTGGCTTTTCAATACATGGCACGCGCCGCCGCACTGTTGCACAACAGCGTCCAAGCGCCAAAGAGACGCCGCCCCTTGCACACAACAAAGGACAGCGTCTCCCTGGAAAACTCCGTGCTTATCTGAGATTCTACACGGTTTATTAAGGAGTGTTACTTATTCCGCAAACGGTCGCTATACGCGATAAACGGTAGTTGGCCGCGGTAACTGCGACACATTCCGCCCAGCAAGTCCAATCGTGCTCCATGCACGGTTAATGCACGAGGCGGTAGAAATTCATCGATGCCGCACCCTCGGCGCGCAGCTCCATCGCCGGAACCGCCGGCGAATAGGTACGGCTCGTAAGTGCCGCCTCGCCGCCATTTGCAAAAATCTCGACCATCGTAGTGTCCGAAAGCACGCGCAGGTCGCGAAGCTCGCTGAGCTCGATCGACCTCTGGTCGCGCCCATAGCCTTCGTCACCCATGTCGAGGGTAAGCATCCCGTCTGCATAGCGCACAAAGACACCCTTGCGGATTTCGAGCTCGATCACCTGGGCGCCCTCACAGGAAACCACAAGATCAAACAGGCGGCCCGGCTCCTCAACGGTTTCACCGCCTGTCGCGCGAACGCAGTCGCCGCGCATCCTCTCAATCTCGTGCGCCGGCTGCTGACAGAGCTTACCATCGCGTATGCTCAGCTCTCGCGGCACCGTCAACGCGCACTGCCACCCGCGTGCCACCGTCGGGTTTTCTGCCGTCGCATCGGGGCAACCAGACCACCCGATCATCAAACGCCGACCCGCAGCATCCTCAAAGGACTGCGGTGCGTAGAAATCAAAGCCGGCATCGACCATCGGGGGCATGCCCTGCCCGGTGATCTTAAAGCTCGGCGCCTCCCAATCGGCCTCGATGGAGAACCACACGCACTGGTGCGGATTGCGGTAACGCCAACCATCGGCGGGCACGCCCTGCGGACAGCAAACGAGAATTAGCTCGCCATCAAGCTCAAATAGATCAGGGCACTCCCACATAAAACCAAACTTCTCGCCCAGCTCAATGCGCGTCGCATAGCTCCAGCCCTCTAGATCGCGTGAAGTATAGACAAGCACACAGCCACGGTCGTCTTTCGTACGAGCGCCCAAAACCATGTAGTAGATACCATCGTGCTCAAGGATCTTGGGGTCGCGTACGTGCGTACCGATATCGTCGGGGTAATCGACCGGCCCAACAGCCATATGCTTCTCGCCCAATTCGTCAGGATTCTCGGCAACCATATGAATCTGGTTTTGCTCACGGCCCGTCAACACGTAGTCGTAATCATCACGGTCAAAATGCTTAACGTTGCCGGTATAGAAGTAGTGAATCTTGCCATCACGTACAAAGGCAGAACCAGAATACGCTCCACTCGAATCCAAATCGGAATCGGGGAACAGCACGGGACCGTGATTCTCGTACGTCACAAAATCCTTTGTCGTCAGATGGTTCCAAAGCACTGGACCGCCATGCGCAGCATCGAACGGATCGTATTGATGATAGATGTGATACGTATCACCAATCTGAACCAAACCATTGGGGTCGTTGAGCCAGCCAAGCTCAGGCTCCACATGGAACAAAAGCCTATCGGGGTCGGACGCGATGCGAGCCGCCGTCTCATCCTGTCCGGCACGCCACTGCTCATAGTCCGCACGCATCACCTTGTTTTTTTGATTAAACATCGCCATTGACCTTCTCGTCTATAGGAAAGGACGCTCGACTCACACGAGCCGAACGCCCTTCCCCAAATGGACTTATCCGCACATTACGCTGAACGGCTCAACTAGAAGCTAACGTCGAAGCCAGCGCCAGCGCCCTCTTCATCGGTGGTCGGCACGCCCTTTGCCTTGTTGTAGGCAAAGATCAAGACGATCGGCACGATGAAGGCGATGAGATTGCCAGCCACATACCACACGAGCGTCTCGGGCGTAACGATGAGCAGGCCAAGCACGCCGGTCAGACCCTGACCGATGGCGCGCACCTCAAAGAGCTTCACGAAGGCACCGCCGCAGCCTGCACCGATGCAAGCGCAGATGAACGGAATGATCGAGTAGCGCATGTTTGCAGCAAAGATAGCGGGCTCGGAGATTCCGACCAGCGTCGGGATAAAGGACGACATGCAGATGTTGCGCTCTTTGGAATGCTTCTTGTGAATGAGGTACATGCCGATGGCGCCGCCGCCCTGGGCGATGATGGAAACCGACCAGATTGCCTGGATGTAGTTGAAGCCAGTCGTGGCAACGAGGTTTGCCTCGATACCCTGGATGAACTGATGCGTACCGGTAACGACGAGCGGCTGCAGGAATGCGGCAAAGACAAAGGCACCGAAGACGCCCATCCTGTTGTACAGGATATCGATTACGCCGGCGAGGACGTCGCCGATCAGGTTGCCGAGCGGGCCGAACACGGTGAACAGGGCGACGTTAGCAAGAATCAGGGTAACGGTCGGGACAAAGACGAACGAAACGACCTCGGGGATGTACTTCTGGGCAATCTTCTCGACCTTGGCCATAAACCAGGCAGTCAGGATTGCAGGGAACACGCCGCCCTGGAAAGCAACCATGGGAATGGAGAGCGGACCGAAGTTCCAGTACTCAGCACCCGTCGGGTCCATAACGAACGCGTTACGGTTCATAAGGCTCGGGTGAACCATGACGATACCGACGAGGATGCCCAGAATCGGGTTACCGCCAAAACGCTTCACCGCGCTGTACATAACCAGGACAGGCAGGTAGTCAAACGTGGTGGCGATAATGGCAAAGAAGCTTGCGAGGTTCTTGAGGAACTCGCTGTGATCGGCAAGGCTGCCCTCCATGCCAAAGAGGCCGTTGGCAACGATCAGCGACTTAAGGCCGATGATGATAGCGGCGCCGACGAAGGCGGGAATGATGGGGATAAAGATGTCCGAGAATACCTTGAGGACCGAGAAGAACTTGCCCTTCTTGTCCGCCTCGGCGCCCTTGACCTCGGAAGCGCTGATCTCCTTAACGCCCGTCAGAGCCATAAACTCATCGTAGACCTTGTTGACGGTACCGGTACCGAAGATGATCATGAGCTGGCCGCTGTTGTACAGCACGCCCTTGACGCCATCGATGTTCTCGAGCTCGGCCTTGTTGTACTTGCTCGTATCCTTGAGCACCAGACGCAGACGCGTAACGCAATGCGTGGCGCCCTCGATGTTCTCCAAACCGCCGACGTTATCGACGACTTGCTGAGACACTACTTTGTAGTCCATGTTCCTCTCCATTCCCTTACGAAATCATAAGTCGTTTTGATGCCATTACAGAGACGCGATCGTTGCATTTGCGCACTTGAGCGTACCGTCGGTGACCGTCAGCGCCACACCCTGGCCCTGCTTATTGCAGAAGCGCGCGTTAAGCGCAACATCATCGACAAAGATGGTCGCGATATCGTCGTCAACGACCAGGCGCACATGATGAGTGCCCTCGCCCTTAAAGAACAACGGACGCTCGAGGCCCATGTTGTTGACCTGGAACCACGGATACTGGGGGGCCGCCGTAAACTCGAGCTTGCCCTCACGCAGGTTGGCGCGGAACTCATAGGCTAGACCGGACTCGGCGTCCTCGGCGAGCTTCACCGAGAAGCCGGCAGCGTCACCGGCGAGCTCGATGTCGGCATCGAGCATATAGGTGGAACCGGCATCCGCGGCGAGCACCTGCTCGACCTTGCCCGACTCGCAGGAGAGCTCAAAGGCCTCGACTGCCTTAGCCTCGCCAAAGGCGCCAAGCATGCTGTCAGGAAGCTTGGTGCCGAGCGTTCCGTCGGCACGCTGAACGATCTCGAGGGGCATAAAGGTGCCGCCCCACAGGTAAGAGCTGGGGTCGCCGCCCTCGTCACGCGTAGGAACCCAACCAAAGAGAACGCGGCGCTCGCCGTCAAATGCGGTACGCGCGGCATAGTACGCGCGGCCATCGAAGGAATCGTCCGCAGGAGTGATCCAAGGACCGTTGATAGAGCGAGACATGCGGTAACGGGTCTTGTTGCCATCACTGTACTCGGAGAACACCAGATACCACCAGTCGCCCATCTTAAAGAGATCAGGCATCTCGAACATGGTGTACAGGCCCGGATTCCACCAGTCGCCCTGGAACTCCCAGGTATCCAGGTCCTTGGAGGTGAACTTGACCAGACGACCGGTCATCAGACGCTTGTCCTCGCCCACACGCGTGCCGAGGATGAGCATGTACTCTTCGTTCTCCTCATCCCAAAGCACAAAGGGATCGCGCCAGTTGCGGTCATCGTAACCCTCCTGGGGCGGAAGCAGCGTCTCGGCGATGTTCTTCTCCCACTTGACGGCGTCGTCACTCGTTGCGTGAAGAAGAACCTGCTTCATCAAGCGTGCCTTGACCTTATCGCGATTGCAACCAGTGTAGAGCGCATGGTACTTGTCGCCCACCTTAAACACCGTGCCGGCATAAACATACTGGTCGACTTCCTCGTCGCCGCCACGCTCAAGGCTCTCGCCAAAGTCTTTGTAATTGACGAAGTCCTTGGTTGTCGCGAGTGCCCAGCCAAACGGCTCTCCGAAAGGTCCGGGGTTTCGCGTGTCACGCTGATGATAGAGATAGAACGTGCCGTCCTCGCCGTACGGCATGATGTCGCCTACCCAAATTCCCTCAGGCTGGTAATACACCTTGTGCATCCGAGACTTCCTTTCTCACGAGATACTAACTCGGTACAACTGCAAGATATGTCAATCGTTTTCATATGTCAAACGTTTTCACACCAATACGTCTTTTCGCAGTTCCAGTCGTCGGCAAACGGTTGACATATGCCGGCGAACGGTCATCAGAGGTGTTTGAGGAATTCTTTTGGCACGGGATGAACTACGCGGTTTTACCCTCAATGAGTTCAACGGGGAGCTTGATATTCGATTCGGGCTTTTCGCCGTTAATAAGAGCAATGATGGATTGCGCCGCGAGCTCTCCGATGCGATCGATATCTTGGCGTACGGTTGTTAAGTCAGGCATAAACGTCATAGTGCGGCGGGCACCATCCGCGCCCACGACCTTAATATCGCCCGGAGCGCTCAAGCCGCGCTGCTTCATCACGTTAAGACAGATAGCCGCCATCGTGTCGTCTCCCGCAAAGATGCCGTCAATATCGGGGTTCTCATCGAGGATCTTCGCAACGACCGCACTCTTTTCGTCGTCGGACTTAACGAACTCGACCTCACGGACAAGCGCGGGCAAACCGGCCTGCTCCACAACATCGTGGTAGGCATCGGTACGCTTATTGGCAGGCATGCGCATGCGGCTATTGCTGCGCAGGCACAGGATACGCCTGCAGCCGTCATCAATCAGACGGCGCGTGGCGAGCTCGCCGATGCCATAGCTGTCACTTGCAATCTGGACAGAGCCCTCGCCAAGATCGCAGTCGATGCCAACCAGACTCAAGCCCATCTCGGCATACGCCTCGGCACCGATATTAAGCGAGTTGACGATGACGCCATCAACCATATTGCGCCGAAGCATATCGATATAAGAACGCTCAAGATCAGGTCGATTGGCGCTATTGCACAGCAACATCTTAAAACCGTTTTCGGCCAGGGTACGCTCAACGGCTTGGACCGCTTGGGCATGAAACGGGCTGCTGACATAGGGGACTATCATACCTATTAGATTCAGGCGACCGTTGAGCATGGCACGGGCGATATCGTTGGGCGTATAGCTGATGCGCTTCATCGCGGCATGGACCTTATCGCGGGTCTCTTGGCTAATATAGCCGCGATTATTAAGCACGCGAGATACCGTAGTAGGCGAAACCCCCGCCACCGCTGCAACTTCCTTGATGCCAGGCTTAGCCGTATCTTTAGAACGAGTACTCTCGCGAGCCATAGCACCCTCCCCCATCAACATGTCATACGTTTACATACGAACAAAGCATACCCCAAAAACAGCGGGAAAACGGTAACAGTACAAGTAAGTAAACGACTCATCCAAATAATTTGGAGAGTTCCGCCTAAAGGGTGACTACACAGGCCCCCAGCCGG
>CAUGKA010000056.1 GCA_959599615.1 uncultured Collinsella sp.
TCGGTCCCTTTGCCTTGTGGCGGATCGCGATATTGCCCGAAGCCATGTTGGGGATCATCATCGCAATCATATAGGGCGATGCGCGGCGAGGTCCACGATCGGCGATCGTGTGGACGTTGTCGACGAGCGTCTGCATGCCGCCCACGCCCGACCCCACGTAAACGCCCAGGCGCTCGCGATCGATGGCGCCTTCGGCATCAAAGCCCGCATCGTGCATGGCCTCGTCCGAAGCCGCCATCGCAAACTGAACGCAGGGATCGAGATGCTTGGCGTCACGCTTGCCAAAGTACTCGTTGCCGTCAAAGCCCTTGACTTCGGCCGCCACCTTGACGGTAAACGCATCGGTATCGAAGTGCGTGATCGGGCCGATGCCACAGGTCCCGGCGCACATGGCCGCCCAGGTGGCAAGCGCGGTGTTGCCGAGCGGCGATACGGCACCGATGCCGGTGATTGCAACTCTCTGTTCCATCATGGTCTCCTCATCCAAGCCGTTCTTCGGCCCTGGTTTCTACATCGCCATTCCGCCGTCGACGCGCACGACCTCGCCCGTAATGTAGGCAGCCGCATCACTCGCTAAAAAGCGCACCACGCCGGCCACTTCCTCGGGGCGTGCCATGCGCTTAAGGGGAATCTGTTCCTCGGTTGCCGTACGCACCTTCTCCGAGAGCTTTGCCGTCATATCTGTCTCGACAAACCCGGGGGCGACCGCGTTCGCTCGTACGCCACGAGGCGCAAGCTCGCACGCCACCGCCTTGGTAAGCCCTATCACGCCCGCCTTGGAAGCAGCGTAGTTGGCTTGCCCGGCATTGCCCATCAGGCCCACGACCGAGCTCATGTTGACGACGCAACCGCCGCGCTGGCGCATAAAGGTCTTGGTGAGCGCGCGCGTCATATTGAATGTTCCCTTGAGATTGACATCGAGCACGCGATCGAATGCGTCATCGCCCATGCGCATGAGCAGGCCATCGCGGGTGATGCCGGCATTGTTGACGAGCGCCCAAATGGAACCAAAGTCGTTGAGGACCGCTTCCACACACGCGTTGACGGCAGCGGGATCGGCCACGTCGCATTGATATGCGCGTGCCGTGGCGCCAACCGCCTCACAGGCTTCGCACGTCTCGCGCGCCGCATCGACGCTGCCGGCATAGACGACGGCGATATCAAAGCCGTCCTCCGCCAGACCGACAGCGCAGGCGCGGCCGATACCCCGCGAGCCGCCCGTGACCAGCGCCACGCGACGTGAGTCGTTGCGCTCGAGCGCGCCGTTGTTCAAGTTGCCCATGTCATTCCTTTCGGGTTACAGCCCTGTGGACTATGCGAGCTCGTCGGCAATAGCTGCGACCTGCTCGGCCGTTTCGCACGAATACACGCGAACGTCGCTCAGCGTACGCTTGGCCAGGCCCGACAGCGTTTTGCCAGGGCCGACCTCAATAAACGTGTCGATGCCCTGATTCTGCAGAGCATGCAGCGTGTCGACCCAACGAACGGCATGACTCACCTGATTGGCCAAGACATCCGATGCCGCTCGCGGGTCCGCCGGATAGGGCGCCGCCGTCATGTTTGCCATGACCGGAATCAGCAGCGGTGACGGCGCGTGGCCGGCTTGGATATACGTCGCCAGCCCCTCAGTCGCCTCGGCCATATAGGGGCTATGAAATGCGCCCGACACCGCGACTTTCATAGCGCGGCCGCCAGCCTCTTTTACTAGGACGTCGAGCTCCTGCAGCGCCTCGGGCGGTCCGGCAACAACCGTCTGCTGCGGACTGTTGTAGTTGACCGGCCAGCAGTCCTCGCCGGCCTGTTTTGCCAGGTTCTCGACTTGCGCCGCATCGAGCTTGATGACGGCGCGCATGCCGCCCGGATGGCGCTCGGCAGCCGCGGCCATCAGCGCCGCGCGCTCGCACACGAGCTCAAAGCCCGCTCGCGTATCGAACGCCCCCGCAAAGGTGAGCGCGGCGACCTCGCCAAGCGAAAAACCCGCACAGGCGGCAGGTACCACGCCGCGCTCACGCAGGGCGGCAGCCGCTGCCAGATCGTGAACGAACACGCACGGCTGCGTGTTCTCGGTCTGCGAGAGCTCCTCCTTGGAGGCGCTTCGGCACTGCTCACTGGTCCCCGGGCGCACCTCGTCGGCAATGGCGAACACCTCGGCGGCCGCCGGCGATGCCTCGATCAGGTCGACGCCCATCGCGGGGTGCTGGGCGCCCTGGCCGGCAAACAGAAACGCTACGCCACCCATGCGCACGCACCCTTCAGGACGTGCTCGGCGCCATCGACCAGGTCGTCAACGATTTCACGTGCGCTTTGGCGCTCGTTGACCATGCCGGCAATCTGTCCACACAAAAACGAGCCCTCTTCGTAATTGCCGTCCTTGGCGGCCTTGCGAAGGGCGCCCGTGCCCATGGCCCCGAGCTCCTCGACGCTTACGCCCGCCGCCTCGCTCTTGGCGTAGGCGTTGGTGAAGGGGCTCTTGAGGGCACGCACCGGGTGTCCCGTCGAGCGGCCGGTCGCACGCGTCGAGGTGTCGTTGGCCTTCAGGACCATCTCCTTGTACTGCTCCGATACGGTGCACTCATCTGCGATCAGAAAGCGCGTGCCCACCTGCACGCCGGCAGCGCCGAGCATAAAGGCGGCCGCCACACCGCGGCCATCGGCGATACCGCCAGCCGCGACCACGGGAATATCGACCGCATCGACAACCTGCGGCACCAGTGCCATCGTCGAGGTCTCGCCAATATGGCCGCCTGATTCGGTGCCTTCGGCAACCACGGCGGTGGCCCCGCGACGCGCCACGAGACGCGCCAGCGCCACCGAGGCAACGACCGGGATGACCTTGATGCCCGCCTCGTTCCACGCCTTCATGTACTTGGTGGGATTGCCGGCGCCGGTCACCACAACGGGCACCCGCTCATCAATCACCACTTGTGCGACCTCGTCGACAAACGGGCTCATGAGCATAACGTTGACGCCAAAGGGCTTATCCGTCTTGGCGCGCAGCTCGTGAATCTGATCGCGCAGCCAGTTGGCATCGGCATTCATGGCCGCGATAATGCCTAAGCCGCCTGCCTCGGACACGGCCGATGCCAGCGAGGCGTCAGCAATCCAGGCCATGCCGCCCTGGAACACAGGCTTTTCGATGCCGAGCAGATCGCAGAGAGGAGACTTGAGCATCACTACTTCTCCAATGCCGCCTCGACCGTATCGACGAACTCGCCGACCGTCTTGGGGTTCTCCTCGGTATCGAGCTCAATGCCAAACTCGTCCTCGACGGCAACGAGGATCTCGACGGTACCCAGGCTGTCGAGGCCAATCTCCTCGAGCGTGGACTCGGGCTTCATCTCGACATCGTCAAGGCCGGCGGTCTCGCGGATAACGTCGCAAACGCGCTCGAAGGTCTTCTGATCTGCCATGGTAGTTCTCCTTTGTTTGTGCCCCAGGGGCGTTTTCATTTCCTATGTGCAGCTACTTCCAGCGAAGTAGATAGCCACCTACATCCAAGCCGGCGCCAAATCCAACGAGGGCGATGGTGTCGCCCGCATTCAGTGCGCCGGTATTTGCCAGTCGATCGAGAGCAAGCGGAATACAGGCGCTCGAGATGTTGCCGGTTTCACGCAACGTTCGGACCACACGGTCGTCCGGCACGCCTAAGCGCTTGACCGCCTGGCTCAAGATTCGTTCGTTAGCCTGATGGAATACAAAGTGGTCGATGTCCTCGACCGCGATGCTCGCGTCGCAAACGAGCTTGTTGACCGTGTCGCAGATGGCATTGACGCCAAACTTGAAGACGCGACGGCCGTTCATGGAAAGCACGCTTTCGCGGTCCTGCGCCGTCTTATACGGCGAGGAGCCCGCCAATCCGGGGACGCGCAGTGTTTCGACGTCAGGCGACGTCGAAAGCTCAACGGCGAGGGGATTCTCTCCCCCAGCCTCTATGACCGCAGCACCCGCGCCATCGCCAAAGAGCACGCAGGTGGCACGGTCGGTCCAGTCGAGCGCGCGCGTCATCTGCTCGGCAGCAACGATAAGCACGCGCCTGGCACGACCGCGGGCGATATAGCCCTCGGCGACATCGAGCGCAAATACGAAGCCGGCACAAGCCGCCGAAACGTCGAAAGCAGGACATGTGGCACCCAGGCGCTCAGCAATGGCGCACGCTTCGGCAGGAACGAGATGATCGCCCGTCGTCGTCGAACAGACGATAAGATCCAGCTGGCTCGCATCGATTCCGGACGTCTGGAGCGCTTGCTCGCTCGCCGCCACGGCAAGGTCGTCGAGTGACTCGGTGGTGCACACATGGCGGCTCTTGATGCCTGTGCGGGTAAAAATCCACTCATCCGAGGTATCGAGGAACTCGGACAGCTCGTCATTGGAAACACTGCGCTTGGGAAGCGCCGAGCCTGTACCAAGAATCGTGAAACCCATCACTAACCTCCTTTGAGTTGTTGACGTGTTTACATCGACCAAGAGAGGATAGCGCATTCTTCGCTTTGTTGACGTGTTAACATTAAATTGTCCAAATGCGACAAAGGCTTCACATTGTGTCTATCTCTCGACACCATTCGCGTCATTCACTTATTCATTAAGGAGGTAGCAGCCGCTATGGATGCCCAATTAACGATAGTCGACGTAACCGGATCGACCAACGACGACCTGCTCGAAGCAGGAAAACAGGGAGCGCCGCACGGCACAGGACTTGCCGCCCGGGCTCAGACAGCAGGACGCGGTCGGCGCGGCCACAAGTGGGATTCAACCGCCGGCAACCTATTGCTTTCGATTGTCCTGCGTCCATGCGTTAATCCTGCAAAGTACTCTGGTCTTGCCGCCGTCAGCGGCCTAGCGGTGCTCGAGGCGCTCGGAAAGCAGGGTCTTGCAAACGAGATTGGTCTCAAATGGCCCAACGACCTGGTCGCGCAAGGGCGCAAGCTCGGCGGCATTCTGGTCGAGGCCGCACGCGATAACGAAGGCAGGCCTTTCGCCGTCTGCGGCATTGGCGTCAATGTGAACTATGTGCCCTCGGAGGTTCCCGATGGCGGCCTGCCGGCAATCGGCCTGTCAGTCCTCAATGAGAACGTTCCCACCGTCGATGTACTACTCAAGGATGTCTATCACGCGGTCGTGAACGCTGTGGACGCGTGGGCAGATTTGCTCAACGCCATGAAAGAAGACGCCGGATCACTCGCGCCCGTCCACGATGATTATGTAGCTCACCTCAATTGGATTGGGGAAACCGTTATCGCCCGCTCCCCTGCTGGAGATGAGCTGGCACGTGGAATTTTTCGAACCGTCGATGATTATGGTCGTGCGTGCATCGAAACAGAAGACGACTTGCGATTCTTCCATTTTGAGGAAGCGTCATTGCGCCCCTTGAGTGAGTAGGTCGCCACAGCCAGCCGCTCGGCAGCCTTACCCGGCGATCCAAACCCATCATGCAAAACAAAAGAGCCCCGCTACCGTAATGGCAGCGGGGCCCTTTAAGCTATGAGGAATATCGCTTAGAGCTTGATGTCGATGTCGACGCCAGCGGGGAGGTCGAGACGCATAAGCGAATCAACGGTGCCCGAGGTGGGGTCGAGGATGTCGATGAGGCGCTTGTGGGTGCGCATCTCGAACTGCTCACGGGAGTCCTTGTTCACGTGCGGCGAGCGGATAACCGTGTACAGGTTGCGCTCGGTGGGCAGGGGGACAGGACCGGAAACGCGAGCGCCGGTCTTCTGAGCGGTCTCGACGATGAGCTTCGCGGACTGATCGACGACCTCGTGATCATAGCCCTTGAGGCGAATGCGGATCTTCTGGGTAGCCAACTTAAACCTCCAAAGAGTGCGAGAGATGCTCTCGCGGATTACGTAACAGGGAGCTCAAACTTAGGCGTTCTTGCTCATGACCTCGTCCACGATGGACTTGGGCGCGGGCTCATAAGAGTCGAACTGCATCGTGTAGGATGCACGGCCCTGGGTCTGGGAGCGAAGGTCGGTAGCGTAACCGAACATCTCGCCCAGCGGCACCTTGGCACGGATGAGCTTGCTGTTCTTGCGATCCTCCATGCCCTCGATCTTGCCGCGGCGACCGGAGAGGTTGCCCATAACGTCGCCCATGTACTGCTCGGGGGTCTCGACCTCGACAGCCATGATCGGCTCGAGCAGCTGCGGGTCGGACTTCTTGAGGGCGTCCTTGATAGCCATGGAACCGGCGATCTTAAAGGCGGCCTCGGAGGAGTCGACCTCGTGGTAAGAACCGTCGAACAGGGTGACCTTAACGTCGAGGACCGGGAAGCCGGCGATAACACCGGTGTTCAGGGCCTCCTGGATGCCCTTGTCGATGGACGGGATGTACTCCTTGGGCACGACGCCGCCGACGATAGCGTTGACGAACTCGTAGCCGAAGCCCTCCTCCATCTTCTCGAGCTTGATGACGGCGTGGCCGTACTGACCGCGACCACCGGACTGACGGACGAACTTGCCCTCAGCCTTCTCGACGTCGTGACCAGCGGTCTCGCGGTAGGCAACCTGGGGCTTACCAACGTTAGCGTCAACCTTGAACTCGCGGAGCAGACGGTCGACGATGATCTCGAGGTGCAGCTCGCCCATGCCGGCGATGATGGTCTGGCCGGTCTCGTGGTTGGTGGACACCTGGAAGGTCGGGTCCTCCTCGGCGAGCTTGGTCAGAGCCAGGGACATCTTGTCCTGCTCGGCCTTGGTCTTGGGCTCGATGGCAACGTCGATAACGGGCTTAGCGAACTCGATCTTCTCGAGGACGATCTCCTTGCCCTCGGCGCACAGGGTGTCACCAGTGGTGGAGTTCTTGAAGCCGACGCAAGCGACGATGTCGCCGGCGGCAGCGTCGTCACGGTCGATACGCTCGGCGGCGTTCATCTCGAGGATGCGGCCGAGGCGCTCGCGCTGACCGTTGGAAGCGTTGACAACGTAGGAGCCAGACTCGGCGCGGCCGGAGTAAACGCGGACGTAGGTGAGCTTACCGACGAACGGGTCGGTCATGATCTTGAAGACCAGGCCGGAGAAGGGCTCGTCGAAGGAAGGATGACGCTGGATCTCCTCGCCGGTGTCCGGATCGGTACCGGTGACGGCCTCGACGTCAAGCGGGCTGGGCAGGTAGTCGACGACAGCGTCGAGCAGCTCCTGGACGCCCTTGTTCTTGTAGGCGGAACCCACGAAGACGAGGTTGAGCTCGTTGGCCAGAACGCCCTTGCGCAGAGCAGCCTTGAGCTCCTCGACGGTGAAGTCCTCCTCCATGAGGATCTTCTCCATGAGCTCGTCGTCAAAGCTGGCAGCAGCGTCGAGGAGCTCCTCGCGCTTGGTGGCAGCGATGTCGGCAAACTCAGCCGGGATCTCGTCCATCGGCTCGGGGTAGGTCATGCCCTTCTCGTCGGCCTTGAAGTCCCATGCAGTCATGGTGACCAGGTCGATGACGCCCCAGAAGTTGTCCTCGGCGCCCATCGGGACCTGAGCGGCCACGGCGTTGGCGTCGAGACGATCCTTCATGGTCTCGATAGCGTTGAAGAAGTCAGCGCCCACGCGGTCATACTTGTTGATGAAGGCGATGCGGGGGACGTTGAAGGTAGAAGCCTGACGCCAAACGGTCTCAGACTGGGGCTGGACGCCGGCAACGGCGTCGAAGACGGCGACAGCGCCATCGAGGACGCGCAGGCAGCGCTCGACCTCGGCGGTGAAGTCAACGTGGCCCGGGGTGTCGATGATCTGGATGCGGTAGTCCTTACCGTCCTTGTTCCAGAAGCACGTAGTGGCAGCGGAGGTAATGGTTACGCCGCGCTCCTGCTCCTGAACCATCCAGTCCATGGTGGCAGCGCCCTCATGAACCTCACCGATCTTGTGGGTCTTACCGGTGTAGTAAAGAATACGCTCGGTCGTGGTGGTCTTACCGGCATCGATGTGGGCCATGATGCCGATGTTACGGGTATCGGAAAGCTTGTACTTAGGCTTAGCCATGTTAGTTCCTTACCTTAACTTACCAACGATAGTGAGAGAACGCGCGGTTGGCCTCGGCCATCTTGAAGACGTCCTCACGCTTCTTGACGGAAGCGCCCAGGCCGTTGGAAGCGTCGAGGATCTCGTTGGCGAGACGCTCGGCCATGGTCTTCTCCTTGCGAGCGCGGGAGAAGTTGACGATCCAGCGGATACCCAGAGCGGTGGAACGACGGGAGTTGACCTCCATCGGGACCTGATAGGTAGCGCCACCGACACGCTTGGGCTTAACCTCGAGCGTGGGCTTGACGTTGTCCATAGCCTTCTTGAAGGTAGCGAGAGCGTCGCCACCCTCGGACTTCTCGGCAACGATCTCGAAAGCGGTGTAAACGATGCGCTCAGCGGTGGCCTTCTTGCCGTCAAGAAGGACCTTGTTGATGAGCTGAGTCACCAGGCGGTTGTTGTAAACGGCGTCAGGCTGAACCTCACGACGATTAGCTGCTGCACGACGCGGCATGTGAAATCTCCTTAAGTGTCTACCGTGCGGCGCTTAGGCGGCACACGGCGAAAGTATCAAAACGTTATCTGGCTTATTTAGCCTTGGGGCGCTTAGCACCGTACTTGGAACGGGCCTGCATACGGTTCTGGACCGGAGCAGCGTCGTAGGCGCCACGGATGACGTGATAACGGACACCAGGGAGGTCACGGACACGACCGCCGCGGACGAGCACGATGGAGTGCTCCTGCAGGTTGTGGCCCTCACCCGGGATGTAAGCAGTAACTTCGATGCCGTTGACAAGGCGAACACGGGCAACCTTACGAAGAGCCGAGTTCGGCTTCTTGGGGCTCGTGGTGAAGACGCGGGTGCACACGCCGCGCTTCTGGGAGTTGTGCTGCAGAGCAGCGTTCTTGGACTTCTTGGGCACGGAACGACGGCCCTGGCGAACCAGCTGGTTAATAGTAGGCAAAGCGTACTCCTTCTCGAATGATTCCAGCTTTCTGTAAAGTGCAACGGCTTGAATCGAGGGGTCAGCATCCCCCTACGAAACACGCAGTTGGATAGGATACGTGGCGTTAGCTGTGCCGTCAACAGACCACGCCGCCGGGCGTATCCCAAAATAGGCACATTTCCGCAAAGCCTACACAAAAGGAATCCCCTCCTGTGCGCAAGTGCCCATTCCAGCCGTCCATGTAACACGAAAATGGCCGCTTCCTCTAGCAGGAAGCGGCCTAGACCTTACGAATAGACGATGGTAAAGGGTACTTCTGTTTCGGTCTCTCCTGTTGACGTGCACCTCGTGCCCTCAAGCGTTACTGAGACCACTTGGTCGACATCAATCAACTTCGTTGGCACCCAGATGTTCTCTCCGCTATTGCGCGCATAAGAAAAATATAAGTTGAACACCCCTGCGTCGTCATCTTCGATAATCTGCTCCGATCCATCCTTGTAGCTGACGGTCAGCTTATTATCAACTGCTTCATAGCCCAAATCATCGATGTGCGTCTGGATGGAAAACGGGCTAATCTCAAGAGGCGAGTCACCGGAGCGGAGTTCCTTTGTATCGACGTACGCTCCAACGCTAAACTCGGGCGTCGATGCCTCGAACGGCTTCGCATCCTCGCCTTCGCCCTCGGTCCACGAGATATTCCAGGTGACCGCATGTTGAAAACCTCGCTCGCGATCCATAGAAGCAAAGTACATCGTGCCATTAATGACAGTATCGCTTGATGTGTCCTTATCAATGGTGCAGCGTGTGTCAGCCCATTCCTCGCCGAAGTTCATGCTGGGCGTGCCGATGCCTTGTTCTTCTTCACCATAGAGAACAAGTTCGCCTGTCTCTGCTGCCGGCTTGTAGTAGTTAACACCATTTGGATTGGACAACGTAAACGTCACGGCACCGCAACCGTTTTTATCGATAGCCATATCATGAACGTCGAGTGTATAGCCGTTGCCCTCGACGGACAGATTGACCTTCTGTACTGAACCCTCCAGGCTTTGGGGCGCGATACCATCACCAAACTCTCTGGTGTAGGTATATTTCGTCCCCGACGAGCCGCCATTTGTCCAGGTAATGGACTCTCCGTTGCCATGGTTTCCCCAGGCAGAGGCAAAATAACTGGAATTGACGACGGCGTAGGCGACCCCTCCGGTCGCCAGCACTCCGGCAAGACATCCGATTACGGCAACATACAGAGGCTTCGCGTGACCCTTTCGGCGAAGCGGCTCACCAGCAGCGGCATAAAGAACACGGTCAGCAAGATCGCTATCGGCTTGGACGGACTCGAAGGCCTGCTTGATTTGGTTGGATTTCACGGTCGCCCTCCTCTAGGATGAACTTGAGTTTCGATCTGCCGCGAGCTAAACGCGTTCGAACGGTCGCGGCTGGTACGTGCAGCAACTCGGCAATCTCTGAAGTCGAGAAGCCCAGATAGTAATAGAGCACGATGGGGATACGGAATCGTTCCGGAAGCCGCATGACGTCTAATAGGACGGACTTGGTCTCATCCTGCGCTGTCGAAAGCGAATCGGTCAGGTTCTCAATATCCTCCACACGCCTCCATGGCTTTCGAAAGAGAGATTTGCATTCATTGATCGTGACCCGGATAAGCCATCGACGAAGATGCTCCCAGCTTTCAAAGTGCGTATCGCTTTTGAGTAACTTTAGAAAGACGTCTTGAGCGACATCGTCGGCGTCAGCGCGATCGCGCAGATACGTCAATGCGATCCGAAATACGACATCTCGGTGATCTTCGACCGCCTGTCTAAATGTTTGTTCTTCCATAATCACCTCCCGGTGACGTTAATGGTTCTCGATGAGGCCCTCACCATAGATACGCTTTGACCGAACAGAATGTTTCAAATTCAAGCAGGAAAAACCTACCAAAATAAACCGTCCCTTATTGGCAAGGGATCAACGGAACGCAACAGGTTGAGCATACGCAAGCGAGCGGCCCCCAGAGCGTACAAGGTGGCATGAAAAAGGCAGGGCATTGACCTTTTGGTCATGCCCTGCCTTTTGAATGACAGATTGTAG
>CAUGKA010000057.1 GCA_959599615.1 uncultured Collinsella sp.
GCACCGCCCTCGGCGCCGGCAATCTTGTCGACCGCCCACATGCCGCCGCGCTTGTTGTCAAAGCGTACCGTCGTCAGGCGACGGTCGGGCACGATATCGCCCAGGCTGTCATCAACACCCACCACGCTCACATCCTGGGGCACGCGCTTTCCGCGCGACTCGAGCCCGCGAATGCAGCCGTAGGCCATGGCGTCGTTAGAAGCATAAATGGCCGTACAGGTCGGATCGTCCGCCAGAGCCTGACCGGCAGCATACCCGCTCTGCGCTGTCCAATCGCCACGGACGAGCCGCGGCGGCTCAATACCATGCACGCGCAATGTCTCGCGCCAGCCCTCCTCGCGTTGCATGCCCGAAAGCGAGCGCTCGGGGCACGAGATAAAGTGCACGGTCTTGTGCCCCTGCCCCAGCAAGTACTCGACAACCTGGCGCGAGCAATCGAACTGATCGTTATCAACCGTCGAGCACAGCGGGTGCTCCAGCATGGTAACGAGCACCGTCTGCATACCGGGCAGCGGCTCAAAGGTGCCAAAGTCCGCCGGCATGCGGTTCATGATCACGACCATGCCGTCCACTGGCAGTGCGCTCATGCGCGACGATGCGCTCTCGAGGGTATAGGGGTGTCCATCTACTTTAGTGAGGGTAATGGCATAGCCGTGTTTGTCGGCCGCGGCGGCAAAGCCCTCCATACGGTCGAGGTTGCCGGTACCGGTAATGTTGAACATGGCGACGCCGACGGTCTTGAACTTGCCGCGACGCAGCGAACGGCCGGCAAAGTTTGGACGATACCCCAGCTCGCGCATGGCGGCACGCACGCGCTCCTTGGTCTCGGGGCGCACGCTGGGCGAATCGTGCACGGTGCGCGAGACCGTCTGCTCCGAGACGCCCGCGAGACGCGCTACGTCCTTAACGGAAACCGATTTTTTAACAGCGGCCATAGGTCGATCTTTCTATGTCAACGATGCCATTGATGGCATCCTACGCAGTTATTTTGAACACTTTCAAGTATATCTAACGCCTCCTCCGCCATACGCTCACCACCCAAAACCTACCGTTCACCGACAATCCCGCTTCCACGAACGGCTTTTGTCGCCCAAATGTTAACGTTGCCATTGTGCAAACACAGAGCCACCGGGCGGCTCAATCGTTTACGCATAAGGAATCGACGGTTCGCAGGCACAGGAACCACCGGTTCGCGTCTTTTTTTGTGTCGCATAATGGCAACGTCAACATTTTGGCAACCGAACGCCAAAAGCTACCATCGTTGCTAACCCACCGACTCTTAGGAGCATTGCATGGAGCAACTCATCGCCATCATCGAAAAGGGCCAGCCCTTTTTCAACGCGATCGCCCGCAACAAGTACCTCAAGGCGATCCGCGACGGCTTTATCTCCGTCATCCCCATCATCATCTTCTCGTCCATCTTCTGCCTGGTAGCCTCGGTCCCCAACATCTGGGGTTTCTACTGGCCCGATGACATCAACAACGCCCTGTGGAAGTGCTACAACTACTCCATGGGCATCCTGGCCATCGCCTGCGCCGCCACCACGGCCAAGCACTTCGCCGACGCCCAGAACCGCGATCTACCCAAGAACAACCAGATCAACTTCATCTCGTGCATGTGCGCAGCCATCATCGGCTTCTTGCTCCTTTCGAGCGACACGATCGCCACGGACGCTGACAGCGGCTTCAACACCACCTACCTTGGTTCCAAAGGCCTGTTGACCGCCTTTATCGCTGCGTTTGTGACCGGCATCATCTACAAGTTCTTCATCAAGCGCAACATCACCGTCAAGATGCCCGAGCAGGTTCCGCCCAACATCTCGCAGACCTTTAAGGACATCATCCCCTTCTCCGTCTGCATCACCGTCTTTTGGGTCTTTGACATCGTCTTCCGCGCTGCCTTTGGCTTCTGCTTTGCCCAGGGCGTCATCCAGGTGTTCCAGCCCCTGTTCACCGCTGCCGACGGCTACATCGGCCTCGCTGTAATCTACGGCGCCATGAGCCTCTTCTGGTTCGTGGGCGTCCACGGCCCTTCGATCGTCGAGCCCGCCATCGCCGCCGCTCTCGTTGCCAACATGACCGACAACCTGGCTGCGTTCCAGGCCGGCCAGCACGCTTCCGCTGTCCTGACCCAGGGTGCCCAGTACTTCGTCGTCTGCATGGGCGGCACCGGTGCCACGCTCGTCCTGGTCTTTATGTTCTGCTTCCTGGCCAAGTCTCAGGAGATGCGCGCCGTCGGTAAGGCCGCCATCGTCCCGGTCTGCTTTGCTGTCAACGAGCCGCTGCTGTTCGCCGCGCCCATCGTGCTCAACCCCGTCTTCTTTGTCCCGTTTGTCTTTGCCCCGATCGCCAACATCTGGATCCTCAAGATCTTTATCGACTTCTTGGGCATGAACGGCTTTATGTACACCCTGCCCTGGACCGTTCCCGGCCCCATCGGCACCATCATGGGCTTGGGCTTCCAGCCGCTCGCCTTTGTGATGCTCGCCCTCATCTTGGTCGTCGACTTTGTCCTGTACTATCCGTTCTTCCGTGCCTATGACGCCCAGAAGTGCGCCGAGGAGGCCGAGATCTCCCAGGAGGAGCTCGCCGCCAAGAACGCCGAGAAGGCCGCCAAGCTCAACGACGCCTTCCAGGGCAAGGCCGATGCCAAGAGCGTTGCCGCCGGCGCCGCAGCCGAGGCCGTGAAGGCCGACGCCCCTGCCGCTTCTGCAGCACCCGCTGCCGAGGCAACGACCGCCAGCGACCTCAACGGCAAGCGCGTGCTCGTGCTCTGCCAGGGTGGCGGAACCTCGGGCCTGCTCGCCAACGCGCTGGCCAAGGCTGCCAAGGAGCGCGGCATCGATCTGGAGACCGCTGCCGAAGCCTATGGCAACCACGTCGACATGCTCCCCGACTTTGACCTGGTCGTCCTGGCCCCGCAGGCCGCCAGCTACCTGGCCGACCTGCAGAAAGACTGCGAGCGTGTGGGCAACAAGTGCGTCGCCTGCCGCGGTAAGCAGTACATCGAGCTCTCCCAGAACGGCGACAAGTCTCTCGCCTTCGTAAGCGAGCAACTCTCGAAGTAAGTAACGCTCAGGGCCAGCCGACCATCCAAGACCGGCTGGCCCTTCGATTTAGACGATTGGATCATCATGTCCGTTAACCCTGCTAGCGTCACCAACCCGCCCGCGCAGTTTCCCGAGGACTTTGTCTTTGGCGGCGCCACCGCTGCCTACCAGGTTGAGGGCGAGACCCGCACTCACGGTAAGGGCAAGGTTGCCTGGGACGACTTCCTGGAGGCCCAGGGGCGTTTCTCTCCCGATCCCGCTTCGGACTTCTACAACCAGTACCCCGTCGACCTGGAGCTGTGCGAGGAGTTCGGCATCAACGGCATCCGCCTCTCCATTGCCTGGAGCCGCATCTTCCCCAACGGCACCGGCGAGATCAACGCCGAGGGTGTGCAGTTCTACCACGACCTCTTTGCCGAGTGCCACAAGCACCACGTTGAGCCGTTTGTCACGCTGCATCACTTTGACACGCCGCTTCCCCTCTTTGAGAAAGGCGACTTCCTCAACCGCGAGACCATCGACGCCTTTGTGGACTTTGCCACCTTTTGCTTTAAGGAGTACGCCGACCAGGTGACCTACTGGTTCACCTTTAACGAGATCTGGGCCGACGCCTCCAACACCTACATCGAGGGCACCTTCCCCGGCGGCGTCAAGGCGCATCTGGCCGAGGCTTTCCAGTGCGAGCACAACATGATGCTCGCCCACGCCAAGGCCGTGCTGGCCTTCCACAACGGCGGTTTTAAGGGCAAGATCGGCGTCATTCAATCGCTGGAGTTTAAGTATCCGCTCAACGAGAACGACCCCGCCGACATCAAGGCCGCCAACAACGAGCACGTGCTGCAGAACCAGTTTTTGCTCGACGCTACCTTCCGCGGCGACTACGCGCCCGACACCCTCGAGTGCGCCAACCGCTTGGCCGCCATCTCGGGCGGCACCATCGAGATCCTGGACGAGGACCTCGAGATTATGCGCGAAGCAGCGCTCTACAACGACTACTTGGGCGTTAACAACTACCAGTGCCGCTTCCTCAAGGCTTACGATGGCGAGAACGACCTGCACCACAACGGTACGGGCGAGAAGGGCACCGGCCGCTGGCGCGTTAAGGGTATTGGCGAGCATGTGAACAAGCCCGGCATCCCCACCACCGACTGGGACTGGATCATCTATCCCGAGGGTCTGTTCGATCTGCTCGTCTACATTAAGCAGCGCTACCCCAACTACAAGCAGATCTTCATCACCGAGAACGGCATGGGCTACAAGGACCCCTACAAGGACGGTTTTGTGGACGACCAGCCGCGCATCGACTACATCGAGCAGCACCTGCGCTGGTTGCTCAAGGCCATGGAGGTGGGCGTCAACGTGGGCGGCTACTTCCTGTGGAGCCTGCAGGATCAGTTCTCCTGGACCAATGGCTACAACAAGCGTTACGGCTTCTTCTACGTTGACTTTGAAACCCAGAAGCGCACGCCCAAGGCAAGCGCCTACTGGTACAAGCACGTGGCGCAGACCCGTCGTCTGGACTAGTGGCTGGCGGGGTTGCCCGCTCACACAACCTGTCCCCATTTCTCAGCCGGGGGCGGCACGTCACACGGCGCGCCGCCCCCGGCCTTTTTTTGGGCGGACCGTGCCGCACGTTTGTCTCAATCTGTAACATCTAGCTGGTTATTTCACCCTTAACTGTTACAGATCGAGACAAACGGAATAGGCCGAGCCGAAAAATCTCGATCTGTAACATCTAGCAGGGATTTTCGGTCCTAGCTGTTACAGATTAAGATGAACGAGCCGAGCACGTCTACGCCCGCAGGTCCTTTACGCTGGAACGCTCGACCAACACACCCGAGACGAGCGTACGGCTTCTGGAGCTCGGGGCTTCCAAGCCCGCAACAACCTCGTTGAGTGCGCGGATGCCCAGTTCGCGGTGACGGAACTTTACCGACGTCAAAATCGAGTTGGGCATCGTCTTGTAAAGCTCGTCATCAAAGCCAATCACGGACACATCGTCGGGCACGTTCAGCCCCTTGTCGCGCAAGGCCATCATCACGCCGTTTGCCATGCAGTCGTTAGCAGCGAGAACCGCCGTGCAATCGGGTTTATCGGCAAGCACAAGGCCCGCGGCATAGCCACTATCCGCATTCCAATCGCCTTGCAGAGGCTCGGGCGGCTCAATGCCACGCGCCTCGAGTGCCGCTCGCCAACCTTTCATACGGCACTGGCTCGACAGTGACTCTTTTTTACCAGAAACGAAGTACACGTTCTTGTGCCCGTGATTCAAGAAGTACTCGCACGCCATGCGCGCGCCGCCCTCTTGGTCGTCACTGACGGTGGAGCAGGTAGGATGCTCCATCGGCGTAATAATCACCGTCTTGAGGTCTTTCGGCGCCTCAAAGGTATCAAAGTCATCGACCATCTGACGCAGGTTGAAGATCATGCCATCAACAGGCAGCTGCGACATCCTGCGCGCCGCATCGGCAAGGGTCATCTTCTCCCCCGCCCGCTTTTTGATCATCGTGAGAGCAAAGCCTCGCTCTTCGGCGGCATCGGCGATACCGTCAATCATGTCCACGGCGCCGCCCGACAAGTGGAACAGCACCACGCCGATGCACCCGTAACGGCCCAACTTGAGCGAACGCGCGGCAAAGTTGGTTCGAAACCCGAGCGTCTCCATTGCGGAATGGACCTTATCGCGTGTCGACTCGCGCACGCTATCGGGCTCGTTGATCACGCGCGACACCGTCTTGAGAGAAACGCCCGCGGCAACTGCCACATCGTTCATTGAGACATTTTTCTTGTCCATCGTTGCCACTACTTCTCCAGTCGGTTTTGAATCGCTTGTTTTTTGCGTTCTAGCATACACTACCTGCCCGACTGACAAATCAGCCGTTTATCGGACAATATCGACCGTTCACCCGTAAATCCTTGTTGCTCTTCCAAAAATGTCTTACGTTGTCATTAACGAAATGACAACGTTGTCATTTCGCAATGCCTTCCTTAAGCAGGAAGGTTTCCGGGCAGTCCTGACCATCCATCGACGACCAGTTCCATCCACATGCATCGCGCATCGAGCAGCAAAGGAGCTCTATGGACGCCATCGTAAAGATGCTCGAAAAGCATCAACCGTTCTTTGAGAAGATCTCGAGGAACATCTACCTCCAGGCCATTAAGGACGGATTCCTCGGGTGCATGCCCATCGTCCTCACCTCTTCGATCTTCCTGCTAATTGCCACCCTTCCTGGCGTAGTTGGCATCACGCTGCCCCAGCCGCTCATCGACTGGTGCAACAAGCTGTACAACTTCACCATGGGCGTCATGGGCATCATGGTTGCCGGCACCACTGCCAAGAACTTTACGGCCTCCATGAACCGTCGCATGCCCGCCGGCAAGGTGCTCAACGACGGCTCCACCATGGTGGCCGCCCAGTGCAGCATGCTGCTGCTCGCCGTTACGCAATTCACCACCAAGCTCAACGGCTCCGAACTTTCGGTCTTCGACTGCACCAGCATGGGTACGCGCGGTCTGTTCTCGGCCTATATCGCCGCGTTCATTACCGTGTGGGTCTATAAGTTCTGCGTCTCGCGCGATCTGACCATTAAGCTGCCCAAGGAGGTCCCGGGCGCCATCGCTCAGAACTTCCGCGACATCATCCCCTTTGGCGGCGCCGTCATCATCTGCGGCATCATCGATGTCGTCGTGCGCAACCTCATGGGCGTTCCGTTCTCCGAGCTGCTTATCAAACTGCTCTCCCCGCTCTTTACCGCTGCAGAAACCTATCCCGGCCTTATCCTTATCCAGGCAGCCACCGCGTTCTTCTGGTTCATCGGCGTCCACGGCCCCTCGATCGTCCAGCCGGGCATCGACCCCATCCGTCTTGCCAACCAGGCCGAGAACCTGCAGGTTCTGCTGGCAGGCGGCCACCCCGCCCACTCCCTCACCTTTAACATGTCGCTCGTGGGAGAGTTCGGCGGCACCGGCGCCACGTTCATCGTGCCGCTTCTGCTGATCCTCTTTATGAAGTCCAAGCAGCTCAAAGCCGTCGGTAAGGCCTCGATTGTTCCTGTTGCCTTCGCCGTCAACGAACCGCTGCTCTTTGGCGCGCCGATGATCCTTAACCCCTACATGCTCGTCCCCTTTGTTGCCACCGGTTGCGTCAACGTGAGTGTTGCCAAGTTCTTTATCGATAACGTGGGCATGAACGGCTTCTCCTTCGTGGTGCCTTGGGCTACCCCTGCCCCCATCGGCATCTTCATCACCACGAACTTCCAGCTTATCGCCCTGATATTTGTCGCGATCATCATCTTGCTGGACGCCATCATCTACCTGCCGTTCTTGAAGGCATACGATAAGCTGCTCTGCGACCAAGAGGCCGAGCGCGCCGCCGAGCTGGGTCTTGAGTCCAACGGTGCCGCCGCCATCGCCGCCAACGCCTCTGCGCCCGCTGTCGAGCAGGCCACCGCCTCCGTCGAGCCGACCGCGGCTGCCGCCGACAGCAAGCCTGTCGCCGATCAGCCCGAGCCCGAGCCCGCTGCCGATGCATCCGCCAAGAAGGATGTCGATGGCCTGAAGGTCCTCGTCCTGTGCGCCGGCGCCGGCACCTCTGCCATGCTTGCCAACGCCATCAAGGAAGGTGCCGCGCAGACCGGAGAGAACATCGCTTCCTCTGCCGGAGCTTATGGCCAGCACACTGCCATCATGGATCAGTACGACGTCATCGTACTCGCCCCGCAGGTTCGTAGCTACTACAACGACATGAAGGCCGACACCGATCGCCTGGGCATTAAGCTGCTCGCTCCCCGCGGTAAGGAATATATCGACCTTACTCGCGACCCCGCTGGCGCCATCAAGTGGCTCCGCGAGAACCTCGACTAGTTCCTCCCTTTGTTGGTGCCCGGATCCCCAGTTCGGGCACCTCTCCCTATTCCTATCCCACAGAAAGGATGACTCATGACCAACCCCATACAGTTCCCCGACGGCTTTGTGTTTGGCGGCGCCACCGCCGCTTACCAGGTTGAGGGCGAGACCCGCACGCACGGCAAGGGCAAAGTGCCCTGGGACGATTTCCTGGCAGCCCAAGGTCGCTTCTCCCCCGATCCTGCAAGCGACTTCTACAACAAGTATCCGGTCGATATCGACCTGTGCCAGCGCTTCGGCATCAACGGCATCCGTGTCTCCATCGCCTGGAGCCGCATCTTCCCCAACGGCACCGGCGAGATTAACCCCGAGGGCGTCGCTTTCTATCACGGGCTTTTCGCCACCTGCAACAAAGCAGGCGTTATCCCCTATGTCACGCTCGATCACTTCGATACGCCCGAGACCTTCTACCAGAACGGCGGCGAGGGATTCCTGACGCGCACGACCATCGACGCCTTTGTCGAGTACGCCAAGTTCTGCTTTGACGAGTTCACCGAGGTCAAGCACTGGTTTACCTTTAACGAGATTCCCGCAACCGCCGAGGGCAGCTTTATCGTCGGCAACTGGCCGCACGGCGAGAAGTACCGCCTGGACAAGGCCTTCCAGCTCATGCACAACATGATGGTGGCCCACGCCAAGGCTGTCGTCGCCTTCCACGAGAGCGGCTTTG
Organism: uncultured Collinsella sp.; assembly: GCA_959599615.1. Lineage (GTDB taxonomy): Bacteria > Actinomycetota > Coriobacteriia > Coriobacteriales > Coriobacteriaceae > Collinsella. The sequence goes on from CAUGKA010000057.1 coordinate 8,626, forward strand.
AGGGCGAGATCGGCATCGTCCAGAACCTGGAGCCCAAGTATCCCCTCGACCCCAATAGCGCTGCCGACTGCGAGGCAGCTCGCATGGCCGACGTCATCAACAACCGCTGGGTACTCGACGCCACCTTCCGCGGCCACTATGCAGCCGACACCATGGAGGCTGCGACCAAGCTGGCCCATATCGCCGGCGGCGAGCTCGACGTCCGCGACGAGGACATCGCCGCGCTGACCGCCGCGCTCCCCTACAACGATTGCCTGGGCGTCAACACCTACAAGTGCCAGTTCCTGCGTGCCGCCGAGGGCGAAAACGACATCAACCACAATGGCACCGGCGACAAGGGCTCCTCGCGCTGGTTCCTCAAGGGCGTGGGCGAGTCATGCGTGCGCGAAGGCGTACCCACCACCGATTGGGACTGGATTATCTATCCCGAGGGCCTCTACGACCTGCTGCTCCGCATTAAGAACGATTACCCCAACTACAAGAAGATCTACATCACCGAGAACGGCATGGGCTATAAGGACGACTTTGAGGACGGCTTTATCGACGATGCCCCTCGCATCGACTATATGCGCCAGCATCTCGCGTGGATCCTCAAGGCAATCGACGGCGGCGTAAACGTCGACGGTTACTTTGTGTGGTCGCTGCAGGACCAGTTCTCCTGGACCAACGGCTATAACAAACGTTACGGCCTGTTCTACATCGACTTTGAGACCCAGAAGCGCTATCCCAAGGCCAGCGCGTACTGGTACAAGAACGTCGCGGAGACCGGCATGCTCATGGCCTAATTCAAGCCGCGTACCCCCTGTCGGCCGCATGTGAATCCCTCCACGGGTTCGCATGCGGCCTATTTATTTTTTGCTCGGCTTGAACGAATCTTTTGTCTCAATCTGTAACATCTAGCAGGGATTTTCGACTCCAATTGTTACAGATTGAGATGAACGGGGGCACCCGGTTCGAAATATCTAGATCTGTAACATCTAAACGGATATTTCGCCCCTATCTGTTACAGATCAAGACAAAGATGATGGCTGGGTAGACAAAATCTCGATCTGTAACACCTAGTCGAGTTTTTGGGTCCTAGCTGTTACAGATTGAGACAAATGCACAGGACAATCTTCTCAATCTCGATCCGTAACATCTGGCTGATGATTTCGCCCCTACTTGTTACAGATTGAGACAATTTGATAGTGGAGTCCCCATTTACGTGTCATATTGCATAGCACTGACGCGCCGATTCCCCACAATGACAGAGGGCAAAGGTCCTCACGCAGCGATAGCTAGCAAATGATCTGCGTGTGCTCCTCGATGGCGACGCGGTCCTCGGCGGCGATACCCGGTTCGCACACCACGGCGTCCAAGCTGTCCAGGCGGCAGAAGGTGTAGAAGTCGCGCTTGCCGATTTTGCTGGAATCGGCGATCAGGTAGCGCGAGTCTGCCTTGCTAAAGGCGAGCTGCTGGATACGGCCCTCGTCCATGTTGGACGTAGATACGTCACCGTCCAAGATACCGTTGGCACCGATAAACGCCGCATCGATGCCCAGTGCCCGCAGGGTATCCTCGGCCGTTGGTCCCACAAAAGCGGCGGTGCGGCGACGGTACATACCGCCCACGAGGCACAGGTCGCAGTCTTCGCGCGCCTCAAGCAGGTTAAACACCGAAAGCGAATTGGTCACAATGCGCAGGCGAAACGCCGGCAGCATCGAGGCCATCTGCTCCACCGTAGTACCCGTGCCCAAAAAGATGGTCGAGCCTTCCTCGATAAGCTCCACAGCATGGCGCGCAATCTGCAGCTTTTCCTCCGCATGCTTAGCGCGCTTTTCGCTGTGCGAATACTCGCGGCGCAACATAGCGTGGGGACGGCCCTGTGCACTGCGGGCTCCTCCGTGCACGCGTTCAATCTCGCCCAGGCTCGCAAGTTCTTCGAGGTCGCGGCGAATCGTCATGTCCGAAACGCCCAGCGCATCCGAAATCTCCTTAACCGAGACCGTACCCTGCTCTTCGAGCAGCTGACGAACCTTATCCTGTCGCTCTGCCTTAATCACGATGAATCCTCGCCGTTCTTTGCGCGCATATCATTCAAACAGTAACGAACAAATTGTATCAAACTCGTACGCGTCAAAAATGAACGCCCGCACAGTTCCAATCATCACTTTTTTGAGAAAAATACCCCTGCTTTAGTGGGATGTAG
>CAUGKA010000058.1 GCA_959599615.1 uncultured Collinsella sp.
CGGCCGATACCGCCACGGCGCATGGTGGCATCGTCGGCAAACAGTATCGTAAAACGACGCAGGTAGGCAGGCAGTTCGTCCTGACCGAGCGCAATGGCCGGCTCAAACCCGTCGACACGCGCCAGGCGCAGGCCGACCATGGGATCGCGACCGAGCGATTGTGGTGTGGTGGATGCAAGATCGGTCATCATAGGGCAAGCGCCGCCACGTTATTCTTGAAGTTACCGAGTGCGACGTCATCATCGCCGTAATGGCCGACCCATTGACATAGGTTGGTGTAACAGCCCCACAGATTGGCATACTGCTGATACCACTTTGACCGGGGCGAGAATGTCTGACGACCGAACTCGGCTCGAATGACAAACATCTCCCCGACCAGGCTGTCGCACGGCCTGGGATCTCCCGTAGAGTTATAGGTCGAAACCACGTCATTGGCGCGAGAAACATAGCCGTCGAGCATGTTGTACTTGGTCACAAGCCAACTGTGAATGCTCTCTTCCTCAGCAGCGGAAAGGCCACCGGAGTTTGCATCGCTGTCAGTGTTGCCGCCCGTCGAACCGCCATTTCCAGACCCTCCGGCAGAGGAGCCCGACCCAGAACCGCCGCCCGAACTCGACGAATCCGAGCCGGAGCCAGAAGTATCCGAGCTACCGGGCTTTCCGGACTGCTGGGCGTCCTGCTCCTTCTGCTGCTCGACCTTATTCACCGTTGCCGCCACGCTATTGTTGGACAACCGATCGATGATCTTGGTGTTGGTGAGCACGATGGTTTTGCCATTGGCAAGCGTGACTTCGTTGTCCGGGGCCTCGGCGCCGTCCGCGTCGCCGGTGCCAAACACAATATGCGCGACCACACTTGCCCAAGCATATCCAGTCGTGGTCCCCAGGTCACTTTTGACCTCATGCCCCACGCGCGGTTCGCGTGCGGCATGTGCCTGCATCATGGACGGCACGGTCATGCCATAGGCAGAAACGCCAGCTATGACCAGCACCAGCGAGCAAGACAGCAGTGCGTACGCCCGCGGCGCCAAGCCCAGTCGGCGTCGCATGCGCACCGCGGCGCCGCGCTTTGTCTGAGTGCCACCGGGCCGCATGCGTTCTCCTCCAACAAAAACACGCCGCTCGGGAGCGGCGCATTCATTCGAATCCATATTTGAGTGTATCAGCGAACCCAAAAGGTTGCGCAACGAATGGGCAAATTAAGGATGCGAGTGGAAGCATCCATGCGATAAGCGGATACAAAGCATCTTTGTTGCACAACAAACTTACAGTCGCACGGGGAAATTATGGCTACCCCGTGCGTCGCGATGAAGACATACGGCAGGAGCAGGCTCGCCACCTAAATCGTGCGACGGGCCTCGATGGCGCGCCCAAGCGTAAGCTCGTCGGCATACTCCAGGTCGCCGCCCACGGGAAGGCCGCTCGCCAGACGCGATACCTCAACGCCCAGCGGCTTGATAGTGCGGGCCAGGTAGCTCGCCGTGGTCTCGCCCTCGATATTGGGGTTGGTGGCGATGATGACCTCGTGGATGTCCTCGTGGCCCAAGCGTGCCAGCAGCTCACGAATGTGCAACTGCTCGGGACCAATCTTGTCCATGGGACTGATCACGCCGCCCAATACGTGGTAGAGACCGTGGTAGCTGCCCGTGCGCTCAATCGCCTGGACATCGCGCGGCTCGCCCACCACGCAAATGCGAGTGGTATCGCGCATCGAATCCTGGCAGATGGAGCACTCGTCGGCCGTGGCGTAGTTAAAGCAGCGGCTGCAAAAGTGAACCTCCTGCTTAACCTCCAGGATAGCCTCGGCCAGGCGGCGCGCCTCCTCGGCATCGGCCTCGAGCAGGTAATAGGCGATGCGCTGGGCCGACTTGGGACCAATGCCCGGCAGACGGCCCAGCTCATCGAGCAATTTTTGCAGACTATGGTTGGCACTCATATATATGCGTGTCTTAGAACGGCATGCCCGGGATGTTGAGGCCGCCGGTGATGGCGCCCATCTGCTTGTTGGCGAGCTCGTTGACACCGCGGACGGCCTCGTTGACGGCAGCCATGATCATGTCCTGCAGCATATCGACGTCCTCGGGATCGAGGGCATCGGGGTCGATGGTGAGGTTGACGAGCTCCATCTCGCCGTTAACGGTCACCTTGACCATGCCGCCGCCGGCAGAGGCGTCGACGGTCTGGGACTTAAGGTTTTCCTGCGCGGCGGCAAGCTGCTCCTGCATCTTGCGAGCCTGCTTCATCATTTGCTGCATGTTCATACCGGCCATGATGGCTCCTTTACGTGCGGCCGCGCGACAAGCTGCAAGGGCAGCCGGAGCGCGACGGGACTTTCAAACTCAAAAATCGTACCACGGCGCGGGGCAAGCAAGCGGGGCGGACACGCTACCTCAGTCGATATACATGTCCTTGAGCGTGACGCACGCCCAAGATTATGCAAGGTCGAATTATGCAAGGTTGCATAATTATCTCAAGCTACATCTAGCAGAGCTGGAACCAGGCAGTTTATGCGTAGGGCTACAAGGCTACATGGCAAAATGCCGAGCCGCTGCTCGAGGCGGCACGCATGGCGGCTGGGTATAATTTGATTGTCATAGATGACGATTTGGAGGTGCCCTCGTGAATGTCCCAGCCGTACTCCAAAACATCCGCTCAAAACACCCCGTTGCATATGTGGTTCTCTATCTCTTTGTCGTCTGGGTATTACTGGTTATCATCACCCATGCCATAGCTTTTGGAGCAGAACTGCTGATAGCCAGCTCGGACCAGCCCGTCGTCAAATGGGAGACGACCGATGAATGCACCGACGGAACCCGAACCATTTACTACAACAGCCCGTCCCTCTACCAAGAGTTCAAGGTCAAGATAAAGGACTCCAAGATTGTCGATGCCGAACTGGGCTCTTTATTTACAATCGGAGCAACCGTCAACGCCGAGCAAGTCGAGTACACGGACAGCCATGCGACGTATCGTATCGACCTCAGCATCCTAGGCCGACCGTCACGCGCCTGTCTGCTCGAATGCGATATACGCGGCACCACGTTGCACATGTCCGAAATACAGATGCGCCCGGGCAAGGGGCTCTCTTCTTGAGCAGTATACCCGCCTGCGCAGCTACTCCACCGGCTTGAAGATGGTGGACTGGCCGAAGACGCTGCGGATGAGGGCTTTGGCCTCGTCCTCGGTCTGCGGGATGCTCGGGGCTGCACCCTGATGGCCGAAGGGGCCGCCCGCACCGGAGTTGGACTCCCAGGGAGCTGCAGGAGCGTCCTCCTCTTTGGGGGCAGTTGCAGCGGACTTGGGCGCGGACGCCGCACCCGGCACGTCGAACGGAGGCAGATCGTCCCCACCAGCATCGGCAACAAAACCGCCAACCATGGCATCGTCGTAGGGAACCTGCTCGGATTCCCATGGCGCAGACGGCGCGGCGGGCTGAGCCTTGGGAGCGGACGCGCGCTCGGGCGCTCGGGGCGCGGGCTCGGTCGGGAGCTTGCCCGTGGCAGGAGCGCCGGCGGGGTTGTCGGAGCGCAGCCAGGGGGCTTTGCCCAGGTCAGACGACTTGGGCGCGGGCGAGGCAGGCTTGGGCGCGGGTGTCGGAGCAGCCGGTTTGGCCATGACGGGCTTAGGCGCCGACGGGGTCGGCGCCGCTATCGGTGCTGCTTTTGGCTGCGTCGCGCTGGCGCTCGAGGATGCAGGGGCCGCCGAGGACACGGGTTGCGGGTCCGCAGATACCGCAGCCCGTGCAGATGGAGAATGCTCCTCATGTTGAGGAGCCGGCGTGCCACCCCCATCCAGGACATAGTCGACGGTACGACGACCGAAGACCGCACTGACTGTCGGCAGGACCACCGACTGCGTGTCGGCGCGTCCAAGCATCTTGATGGCAAAGGTCGAGCCCGCGGGGAACGAGACCGTGAGCCTGGAGCCGTCGTCAGCCGTGGCGCGGGCATTGAGCAAAAGCCCCGCGTAGGAAGCCTGACGCGCCTTGACACGCTCGACAACCTCGGCCCATTTGCGCTGCAGCTCTCCGGCATCCTCGACCGCGGGCGTCTCGGCAGTACCGGCGGCGGCAACCTGGGCGGCATTGTTGGACTGGGGCTTAGGTGCCGGAGCGGTGGCAGGCGCGGGAGCCGCAACGGGCTGAGGCGTCGGAGTCGGCGCAGGCTGAGGTGCAGGCGCTGCAGGCTTGGAAGCTGACACGGACGCAGAACGGGACGCAGGCTGGGCAGCCGGAACAGCAGCACCACGGTCCCAAGGCATACCGCCCTGGCGCGCGGACGTAGCAGCGGGGGCAGCGGATGCCGCCGGAGCGGCAGCACGAGCGCCCGAAATTAGCGTCGGCTGTTGGGCAGCAGCGGGTACGGATGCTGCAGGCGCGGCGGCCTGAGCAGCAGCCACGCTCGCCGGCACGGCGCCGTTGGCAACCATGGCCTCCAAGCGGGCCACGCGCTCGGCCAATGCCTCAATCGTTAAATCGGCCTCGGGACGTGCCAGGCGCGTGCAGGCGATCTCGAGCACCAGGCGCACGTCGCTCGCGCCCCTCATCTCCAGTGCGGCATCGTCGAGCACCGTCAGCACACGGGCCAGGCGGTCGGCAGGATGCTCGCCAAAGGCAGCGGCCTCGGCAGCAAGCGCCTCGGCCTGCTCGGAGCCGCCCTCAAACAGCTCGGCACGGGCACCGGCAACGCAGGCAACGTACACGTCACGCACATGCGCCACCAGGTCGCGCGTCAGCTCCAGCAGGTCGTTTCCTTCCTCGACCTGCGCACGGATCAGTCCATAGAGCTCGGCAACATCGCGATCGGCAATGGCGCGGGAAAACTCGCCCAGAATCTGGTCCGAAACCTCGCCTAAAAGCGAGCGGGCGTCGTCCGCATGCACAGAACCGTTGCCAAAGACGCTCAGCTGCTCCAGCGTGGACAGCGCGTCGCGCATACCGCCCTTGGCATGGCGCGCCACGATAGCCAGCGCCTCATCGTCGTAATCGAAGCCCTCCTGCTCGCACACGTATGCCAGGCGACGCTCGATATCCTCGTTGCCGATGCGATGGAAATCGAAACGCTGGCAGCGCGAGAGGATGGTCTCCAGAATCTTTTGCGGGTCGGTGGTGCACAGCACAAAGATCACGTGCGCCGGCGGCTCCTCGAGCGTCTTGAGCAGCGCGTTGAACGCCGCCGTCGTGAGCATGTGGACCTCGTCGATGATATAGATCTTGTACTTGCCGCGCACCGGGGCAAAGTTGACGGAGTTGATGATTTCCTCGCGCACATTGTCCACGCCCGTGCGGGAGGCGGCATCGAGCTCGTAGACATCGGGGTGGTTACCCTCGGCAATGAGCTCGCACTCCTCGCAAGTACCGTCGGGCATGCAGCCGCTTGCACCCTCGGCGCGCGCCGCCTCGGCATTGCGGCACAGCAGCGCCTTGGCCAGAATGCGCGCCATGGTGGTCTTGCCCGTGCCGCGCGGTCCGCAGAACAGGTAGGCGTGGGACAGGCGCCCCTCGGTGATGGCGTGCTCGAGCGTCGAGACGATATGCTGCTGGCCCACCACGGAGTCAAAGGTGAGCGGGCGATACTTTCGGTACAACGATTCCATGGGTGCTCCCCCGGGTATACTGAGTCTTGTTGCCGCGGCGGCCATGCGGTCGCACGGCATACTGCATTCCATAATAACCCGTACGGCGAGCCCGCCGCGATAGGAGTCCAAAGAGCATGGCAGACGCAGAGAGCAACCTCGTTCCCTCCGAAGCAGCCGACCAGGTCGAGGTCGCGCTCGAGGAGCAGGCCGCAGCCGACGACGGCATCCTGTACCTCAACGAGTACCAATACGAAAACGACCTCGTCACCGACTTCGCCCGCCTGGTCGCCTCGCCCAGGCGTCGCGGCTCGCTGTATGTCGCCGCGGCAATTGCCGCGCTCATCGGCATCGGCATGCTGGTGGCCGGCGGCAACTGGATCAAGTTTGGCGTCGTCTTGATCGTATTCGGCGCCTGTTTGGTCTGGTGGAGCAAAAACCTTCACCACACCCTCGCCCGCGACTTTATCGACGCCGTTGAGGCCGACGAGTCCATGGGTGGCCGCTATCGCCGCGTCGCCGCCAACGAGGACGGCCTGATGGTTTGGGGCACGAGCGGCAAGTCGCAGTTCTTCCCGTTTGAAAAGCTCGACCACGTGCTCGACGGCGAGCGCATCTTTGTGGCCATGTTCGCCGACCAGGGCGTGACGATCCCTAAGGACACCTTTGTCCGCGGCGATGCCGAGCAGTTCGGTCCCTTCCTTAAGGCGCGCATCAACAAAAAACTCCGCATCGAGACCAAACGCAAGAAGATGAAGGCAGAAAAGGCCGCTGCCGAAGCAAAACAGGGCGACAAGCCCCAGGAGACCAAGGGCAAGCAGCGCAAGCAGAAGAAGAGCAAGAAGAAGCGGTAGGCCGGCCGACACCGAAGGCGCCTCGTCCCGCGCCCGATTCCGGGCCGGGGCGCCTGGAATCGGGCGCGCGTACCGCCAATGGACCCGTTTTGCCTTGCTCTCGAGCTATTTCACTTCAAACCTTAAGAGCCTCCGCTCCGGCAGATCGGTCATCTTCATCGTGTAAGTCCCGGGAAATGCTTTCTCAAAACGGACGGTCTCGTAACCTTCGAAATAGTCGTTGGTGTTCTGCATCATAAATGGGACGAGCAACTCGTTTTCTGCCCCAACCTCCACGGCAAACGCAGCAGAGCCGCCAAGGACCGGCATGGCTTGCGTTATCAGATCGGTATTGACTACAAAATCATAGTTTGGCGCAGACTCCGGAACCAGATGCCAAACATACGCTTTGATTCCACCGTCGATATTATCCCTATTTCTGACACGCATCTTTACGGCGATAACGCACGTGATGTCGGCATCCTTCAGTCTCGTTTTCGTATCCACGGTGCCATATTTTGAATAATCGTCATGTGCTCGTTTGAGATACTCGCGCGGCGTGAGCAACTCTGCCCCGTCTATGCAAAACGAATACCCATCAGTCACCACATCCTTCGACCCCAGAAACGCTCCATCCATCGAGAGCCATTCGCCCTCCGCGTAATATTTCTCAGGAATGACCGTCCGGTTCCCGTTAACGACGCTCACCCTCATGCCCGCAAGGCCGGCAGCAGCACAGCAAAAAAGCGCGAGCGCCGATCTTCTCGTCCACAGGGTCTTCTTCATCGCGCTCACGACCTTTCCCGAACTTTCACAACGGCACCGTCGCGCATGCAGTAAACCCGATCGGCCAGTTCCTCGAGCACCTCTCCGTCATGGCTGGACAGAAGGACCTCACGACCCGTTGATGCCGCCATCGCCACAACGCGCTTGAGCATTTCAACGCCCGCTTCGTCGAGGGCATTCGTTGGCTCATCGAGAACAAGCAGCTTCGGCTTCTCCATAATTGCCGCAGCTATCCCCAGACGCTGCTTCATCCCAAGCGAGTATGCTCGGAACTTCTTTTTTTCGTCTGCATCGAGCCCCACGAGCCGCAGGGCAGAGCGAATGTCCTCGGGGGTGGCAACGCCCTTGATCTGAGCGATGAGCTTCAGATTGTCGTAGCCAGACAGATATCCCAAAAAGGAAGGCGCCTCGATCAACATCCCCAGACTCGGCGGGAACGAGATGTCCGCCCCAAGCCTTTGGCCATCGATAGAGATTTCGCCTTCGGTAGGCTTGATCAACCCGCAAACCGCTCGCATGAGCATGGTCTTACCCGAACCGTTTATCCCCTGAAGCCCGACCACAGTCCCAGGGTCAACCTCGATGGACACGTTGCGCAGGACATCGTTTTTACCCATGCGCTTCGATACGCCCCTTACGATCACACTCATATCTTGTCCCCCTTTTCTATAAGGTCGGCCCTTCGAAACCACAGTCCACCCAACGATAGGCATAACGACATAAGCCCAATTGATGACAAGACACTCGAGCCCGCCGCGATTCCCTCTTTGACAATTCCACCCCAGCGCAACAGCATCAAGGCGTTACCCAATAGCGCCCAATGTCGTGCATATGCCGAGCAGATCAGGTAGCTCATTAAAACCACAAACGAGACTGACGACCCAAGCACAAACCCAACCGCTGCCTGCGCAAACGCAAGCGCCTCAAAAGCAAATAAGAGACCTATGAAAAACGGCAGCGCATCTGCCTCGGCAGCTTTGAGAAACCACGGCGCCAAATTAGCCAGTTGAAGCGACTCACCATGAATGACCGCGCTGAACGAGGAGCTCACCACCAAGCTCCAAATCACAACAGAGCAAACCACCACGAGCAGTGAAAATGCCGTTACTGCCGCCACCAAGATAAAACGCGAGACCCACCAAAGGGTTCTTGCCCGGCATCGAACAAGCGCTTGCAAACCAAACCCGTGCAACGATTCGGTCGGATAGTCGAGTGTTGTATAGAGAATAAGCAGAATGAGAAATAGCCATCCTAGCGGAGGCACAAACATGACCCCGGGCCTAGGCTCAAACGGAGCAGATCCGGCAAACACGAGCGCAAGATTATCCGCAAACCCCAAGGTATCCGTTCTAACCCCATACACAGAAGACAATCCGTAGGCGTACACCAAGTTCGCAACGGTCACTGCCGCAATTGCAATAAAAGTGATGATGTTCTTCTTCAAAACGGTCCTCAGGTCCGCGGCGACCAGCCTAAACAGCATCAGACCACCTCGCGTCTTTTCCACGCCCCAGAAAAAGCCAACGAAGCAAGGGTCAATAATATGATTTCCGCAAAACCGGCTCGAATGTCTGGCCAGTTATTCAGCGATTCCGACCTGATGCTGTTGAGGATATTGCAGTTAAACCCCACACAAGCCATTACGCCGAAGATCCAGCCATTTGCAAAATGCCACGCAACCATTAGCAGATACGGGACAATTATCGCTTTGATTCTGCTACGAAACAAAATTGAGAAGCCAGTTACAGCCATGGATAAAGTCCCGAGCGTGACAGCATCGAACAGCGTGTATGCGAGCACATATGACAAAGGATGCGAATAAAATAGACCGGAGAAGTAGCTATGCAGGTAAAGTCCTACGTAAGTCGACTCATCGACCCGAGGAAGATACGCAGGAAAAAGCATCGAGACGATCAGGAAATTGACGAGCAGAGGAATGGCAGTCACTGTAAACGCGGAGAGGAAAGCAGACAGCATCTTTACGTTCACGTACGCCTTTCTGGAAACGCGCGTGCATATCTGCATGTCATAACCACTCAAACGCTCAAAGAGACACGACCAAGATCCAGCCAACATTGCAAGCAGGGGCAGTGCATAGAAAAACACCGACGCAGACAGTGGCGCGTTCGCGCTCACAACAATCCAGTTACCGAAGCTGCTTTCACGTGTTTGACCGAGATAATTTTCGGCTTGCACGCCAACGCCGTAACCAAAAGAAAGAAGGTTGTGGCGCTCTTTTTCCAAATTTGCCCACGGCTCCAGCGCGGCAGCTATTGCAACTGCGACCGCAATCAAGAGAGCAAGGATAAAAGCTGGACGTCTAATCGTTTTCGACAGTTCGTATCTTGCGAGCTTTTGGTTCATACGTCCTCCTCCCCCTTCCGACCCAGAAAGCCGGAAGGGAGCCATTTCAAACAACTATGCGGGAAGCTTGTGGAAATGCCCGACGCAGTCGGGGCTCCATACGCCAATAACAGTGCCGTAGCCAGACTCCGCCCATGCAGTCAGTCGCGCCGCAGATCGCCCGTTCTCACGGACGAGGTTATACATTTCCCACTGTCCCTTGTGATTCGAACGATACGTTCCCTGAGTACAATTCATGCTGCCGCTACCGCTTGTGTTATACGCACCGTCTGTATATAACCGAAGCGGATTTCCCGTATGGCCCTGGATATCCAGATAGAGCGATGAGGAATCATCCTTTTGACGGTAGCCAGTTGCACTCGTCCCGGCACATTGAAAACTAAATGCCTTATCGGCATTGTTCGTACAGGTCGTAATTCCCGTATCGGCGTTTTGAGTAATGCTGGAAACCTGAGAGGTGTCAAACTCCTCTTGTGCAAACGATGCAGCGGGAACCCCTAGGGACAGACCAGCTGCAATCACCAAGCCGACTCCGATTCGAGCAATAGCGCTCCTTGGCTTAATCATGGCCTTCTCCAATCAAAAGCGGTTAACAATGCGTCGACGCACGGCAACCTTCGCATGAATAGAGAAAGATGTCTGTAAACACCCGCTATTGAGTTGATTGCTCAGGCGTTTACACGTTATTTACCTGCGATAACAATAAAATTAGCTCCGCCTTATTCTTGATCTTCAACTGGCGGTAAGATGCAGACCGCAGCGCTTGCACCGTAGATGCAGCGTAACCGACATCCTCCGCAATGGCCTTTGTCGTTGCCCCCTCTGCCGTCATCAGCAAAATTTGCGACTGAACATCAGAAAGGGAGCGCGACGTAAGCAGGGCCAGCTGGCGCACGCGGGCCGTTTCGGTGGACCCGTTCGCCCGGTACTCCAAGACGGCCTTCTCGTCCTCAACCGAGCGGGCGAGCGCGATGTGCGTAACGAACATGGGCACAGACCAGCAAACAATCACCGTTGCCACGACGACATTGACAGCCGAACTTTGCCCCAACAACGACGCGAGGAACAACGGCTCGAAAACCGTCAGATCCTGCACCATATTGAGCAAGACAGCCCAAACAGGAGCCGTCGCCCCGAAGCAAAGCAT